>JAUXCV010000282.1 GCA_030618675.1 Acidimicrobiia bacterium
GGTCCCCGGCTCAAGCGTCAACACGAGGTCGTTCACCGTGCCCGGTTGGCCGGCGATCTCACCGGCGGTCTCGAGCGAGGTGAACACCGCGGCGAAGCTCGCTTGTGCGAAGAAGCCGCCGTCCTCAGTCATGACCATGAAGTACTCCGGCGTCGTGGCGTGCCCGACGTAATCGAGTTCGCGCCCGCCGCTGAGCGTCAGCGTGCCTTCGGCGGGAAGGTCGTAGTAGAGGCCGAAGTTGTGTTCGATGAGCGCGATGGGCTCACCCGCATCCCCCCCGGAGAGCACCGCCCCCTCAGGAACATCGATCGCGCTCACGTGGGGGCCACCATCCGTGAGAGGCACGCCCACGACAACGCCGCGCACCACGACGTCCCCTTCGGGCGTGCTTGTCGCCACCTGCGTGGGAATCTGGAGGCGCTCCTCCGCCTCTGCGATCACGCCATCGGTGTCGGCGGTCTCGGCAGCGGCGAGCATCGAGCCGGCGTCGACGGCGGATCCTTCGGCCAACTCCACGCGCAGGTCGTACATGCTGAGGAGTTCGTAGCTGTGATCGGCGGTGATCTTCCGCCACTGCACCAAGGACCTCAGCCCCGCGTAGGCGCCAACGCCCAGAGCGATGATCAGTGAGATGACGACGACCTGAACCCACCGGGTGCGGAGATCCCTCCACGACCACTTCAGCCACATGCGAGTCGAACCCATGACTCCTCCTACCAGTGCAGGTCGGCGAGTTCGGCGCGGCCACCCATCGGGGGTCCGTCGGACTCGATCCTTCCACTCGACAACTCAACGACACGATCGGCGATCCGCGAGATCTCCCGATTGTGGGTGACCACCAGGACCGCCTTGCCCGGGCCGGCCTGCTCGCGCAACAGCTCGAGGATCTGGACGCCGGTCGTGAAATCGAGTTCGCCGGTCGGCTCGTCGGCGAGCAGGATCGGATTGCCGGTTGCCAGTGCTCGGGCGATGGCGACGCGCTGCTGCTCGCCACCCGACAGCTCGTGGGGAAAGTGTTCCGCCCGATCCCCAAGCCCGACCCGCTCAAGGACTTCCTGTGCGCCGGGAGCGTCGTCGCGGCCCGCCGCGTCGATGCCGAACTGGACGTTCTCGAGCGCGGTGAGGCCGGGGAAGATGTTGAAGCTCTGGAAGATGAAACTCACCGATTGCCGGCGGAAAGCGAAGAGGTCCTTCCGCTTCGTCTCGGTGATGTCGACGCCGGCGACGTTGATCGTGCCATCCGTTGCCGTGTCGAGCGCGCCGATGAGGTTGATGAGGGTTGTCTTGCCGCTCCCCGACGGACCGAGCACGACGACGAACTCGCCGTCGCGAACGGTGAGGTCCACGGTGTCGAGCGCCGTCACGGTGGTCCCACCCAGTTCGTACCTGCGCGACACGCCGTCGAGGTGGATGAGACGGTCGTTGCCGATCATGAGGACTCCTCTCGGTCCCTGTCCTTGCGGTGCTCGGCTCGCCAGCGATCGATGAGCACGTCGAACTCACGGTCGAACCATGCATAGAAATCGCGCATCTCCTCCAGGCGCGCCTTGGCCGGATCGACATCCGAGAAGGCTTCGACGCCGCGCTCGGCAAGGCCCACCATCTGTGTGAGCGCCTCGGCCTTTCGTTCCAGAAGATGCTCGAGAGCAGCGGTGGACGTGGCGTAGTAGCTCCTCCGATCGCCCGGCACCCACACGCGATCGATGATCCCCATCCTGGTCAGTGAAGCAAGGGCGGTGGAGATCGACCCGGCGCTCGCGCCGATCTGTTCCTGAAGGTCGGTCGCAGGGAGGTGCGGTTGATCCGTGACGAGCAGGGCGGCCCACACGCGCCCGGCCATCGGGGGGAGCCCCCAGACCTCGAACAGCAGGCTGACGTCTTCGGCGAATCGCATCCGGCGCCCATGTGTTGTCATAAGTTTCATTGTTCTCTGAAATCTTCGTAGTTCCTAGAGCCAAACGTCCCATCCCCCCTCTCCTCAGGCGTCTGGCGTCCACGCCAACCGAATCCGAGCTGTGCGGACGCCAGAGTCCTAGAGGATGGCGGTTGCGGTGGCAACCTGCGAGGCTGGCTCCATGACGCTCTCACTCGATACCACCGTCCCCCTCCACGGCACCGTCGATATTCCCCTTCTCGGTCTCGGCGTCTTCAAGGCCAAGGACGGTTCGGAAGTCGAGGCTGCGATCGCCACCGCCCTCGCTCTCGGATACCGGCACATCGACACGGCCATGATCTATCGCAACGAAGACGGCGTCGGTCGAGCGGTCGCAGCATCGGGGATCGACCGGTCCGAGATCTTCGTTACGACGAAGGTCTGGAACGGCGACCAGGGCTACGACTCGACGCTCACCGCCATGGATGCCAGCCTCGAGCGACTCGGCATGGACTACGTCGATCTCTACCTCGTCCACTGGCCGAAGCCCGAGCACACGCGCGACACGTGGCGAGCGATGGAGCAGATCCAGGCAACCGGAAAGGCACGGGCGATCGGCGTGTCGAACTACCTCACGCACCACCTCGACGACCTCGTCGAGCACGCCACCGTGATGCCGGCGATCAACCAGATCGAGTTCCAGCCGCATCTCCAGAGCCCCGAACTCGTGTCGTACTGCAACGAACGCGGCATCGTCATCGAGGCGTGGAGCCCGCTCAAGCAGGGCCGGATCATCGACGACCCGGATCTGTCGATCCTCGCCGCCGCTCACGGAGTGACCGTTCCGCAGGTCGTGTTGCGATGGATGCTCCAGCGCGGCATCGTTGCCATCCCGAAGAGCGTTACACCATCCCGGATCGCGAGCAACGCCGATCTCTACGGGTTCGAGCTCTCCGGCGACGAGATGGCAGCGATCAACGCCATGGACCGCGACGATCGCGTCGGTCCGGATCCGGATCACATCGATTTCTGAGTGGCCGGCCTGCGGCCGAGCTGACAGATGACAGCCAACAGCCGGACCAAGGCGCCATCTTCTGGC
>JAUXCV010000190.1 GCA_030618675.1 Acidimicrobiia bacterium
CGCACAGTTAAGGGTTGTCTCATCGGAAATTTCGCCAAACCACTCCCAGACAAGTTCAGCCAGGATGTCGACGGCTTTCACCGGGTCTTCCTTTACAGTATTGCGGAACTTCTGTATATCGTTATAAAGCAGCTCAACTGTCGAGCAGAACGCCTCGACCATGGTATGATCGCCGGTGTCAAAATCGCGATAGGGCGGAACAGGTGAGGGTGCAGCGGTTTCTCCAGCTGTATCATCGGGCAGGATATGATAATCAAGCGCAGCCGGTCCTGTGCAAAGGTTTCCTATAAGCATACGGGCCATGCCGAGTTCGAAGGTATGAACATCAGTCACTGCCTGTCCCCTGTCCCCCACCCCCGTCTCTTGTCCCCCGTCCCCCGTCCGCGAAGCAGGCCTCACAGCCAGGCTGCGAGGGCCCTCGCCCAGAGCACGGTTGCTCCGTGTCGGGCGCATCGATCCCGGAGTTCGCGGTCGTTGGAGATCACGACGGCGGTGGCGCCGTGCTCGGCCGCCAGTTCGACGAGAACGTCGTCGGCTATCACTTCCGCCTCGGTGAATCGCACCACGATGCCGTTCTCCGTCACGGAGAGCGACCGGCCGTCACTGAGATCGGAGTCGAACACGACCTCGATGGCTGCTTCGCCGAGGTGTCGATCGAGCTTGCCGAGGCGGGCGATCAGCTCTCTCCGAGCGCGCGGATCGGCCATCGTCGACGCATCGAGAACGCCGAGGACGTTGTGGCCGTCGATCAACACGATCAGGTCATCAAGTCCGGCGAGCGCATCGATCGCCGCCACGGAGTCTGGAGCGACACCGGCCGGTATCACCGGTTCGGCGGCATCGGCCCGCCCACCGGAACTGCGAGCAACAGCACCGGCCTCCCGGAAAGGCGTGAGCGTCCCGGCAGCCCTGTCCAGCCACCGGGCGATGTCGAGCGGTTCGCGAGGGATCGATTCAGATGCCCCCTCCTCCGCCGACCGCCGAAGCTCCGCGATCTCACGTTTCAACGAACGGATCTGCTCGAACTGCGACACAGTGGTTCGCTCGGCCTCGCGCCGATCTTCGCGTGCCTCTTCCACTTCGGCCCGCAAGCGAACGACCTGTTCTTCGGCCCGGGCACACTCCGACCGCGCCTCTGCAGCAACTGCCTTGAGCGGGTCGAGACGTTCGGCGATCACGTTGCGCGACGCCCTGGTCGCTGCCGCGATCTCCTTCTTGAGGGCCTTCGCCTTCGCTCGCTCGGCGCGACCAAGCGATCGTGCCTCTTCGAACTTCGTCTCCACCTGTCGGACCCGTTCCTCCCCCTCGGCGGCGGCCTGCGAGGTCACCGCTTCCGCCACGGTGATCCACCAACCCGGTTCACGGTTCAGGTACGCGGCCGAGGTTGGGTCCTCGCTCCCGATCCGATCGAACGCTTCGATGACCTTCGTCCGGAACCATTCGTCCTCGTCGATCCGCAAGAGCAAGTTCTTGACGAGTGGGACAGGAATCTTCCCGTCGCTCTGCTTCGCTATCGCCCGGAAGCGACCGGGGACGTCATCGTCGTCCAGATCTCTCAGGGCGGCCCGTGCCGCGTCAATCGCCGGGCCGAGGACGAGGCGTAGTTGCTTGGCTATGGTCATGACGTCCTTGACAGGTCTCTACGTCCTGCCATAATCGCAGGCTCCCGACGAAAACCAACATGACCGTGATCAACAACCCGCTCGTAGTCCTTATCACCTAGGCGCACACGACCCAACGTGTGTGCCTGACCCTCCGTGTCAAACGGGGGGTTTCTTGTATCCGGAGTAACACCATGCCAGAACAACTCACCGGCGCCCAGGCGCTCATCCGCTCGCTCGAGTACGAAGGGGTGGAGGTCGTCTTCGGCATGCCGGGCGGGGCGATCCTCAAAGCCTACGACCCGATCATCGAATCCCCGATCCGTCACGTCCTCGCCCGCCATGAGCAGGGGGCCGGTCACATGGCGTCCGGCTACGCACACGCCACCGGTCGCGTCGGCGTCGCGATGGTGACATCCGGACCCGCTGCAACGAACCTTCTTACGGCGCTTCAGGATGCCTATATGGATTCCGTGCCGATGGTCGCAATCACCGGACAGGTCGCGACCACCTCGATCGGGAACGACGCCTTTCAGGAGGCACACACGTGGGGCATGTCCATGCCTGCGACCAAGCACAACTCGCTCATCACAAGTGCCGAGGAGATCCCCGACGCGATCCGGGAGGCGTTCCATCTCGCTTCCACCGGCAGGAAGGGTCCGGTCCTCGTGGATGTGCCGAAGAACATCCTCACCGACACGATGACCTGGCACCGGCCGGGCCAGATCAAGCTCCCCGGTTACAAGCCGGCGGTCAAGGGGCATCCACGCCAGGTCAAAGCCGCTGCGGATCTCATCGAGCAGTCGGAGCGTCCCGTCCTCTACATCGGTGGCGGTGTCGGCGCCGCCGGCGGTGGCGACGAGTTGCGACAGTTCGCAGAGATGATCAACGTCCCGATGGTCACGACGCTGATGGCCAGGGGCATCTTCCCCGATTCTCATCCTCTCAACCTCGGCATGCCGGGCATGCACGGCAACTACACGGCAACGATCGCCATGCAACGTTCTGACCTGCTCATCACGATCGGCGCACGCTTCGACGATCGGATCACCGGCGACCTCAAGAGCTTCGCCACCGGGGCGAAGGTCATCCACGTCGACGTCGACCCGGCGGAGATCAGCAAGAACCGCTTCGCCGACGTTCCGATCGTCGGTGACGCGAAGGCGGTTCTCGAGCAATTGATCACCGAGATCGGCAGTCGAGGCGCCCAACCGAACCGGGACGCCTGGCTGGCCACGTTGAGCGACTGGCAGGCCACCTACCCCCTCGCATACGAACAGGACCCGGACGGTCCGATCCAGCAGCAGTACGTGATCGAGGAACTCCACCGCATCACCGGCGGCGATGCAACGATCGTGGCGGGGGTCGGGCAGCATCAGATGTGGGCATCGCAGTTCTGGGGATTCGAGGAACCGCGACGGTGGATCAATTCGGGCGGCCTCGGAACCATGGGCTACGCCATTCCTGCGGCTGTCGGAGCCAAGGTCGGGACACCCGACGAGATCGTGTTCGCCTTCGACGGCGACGGATGCTTCCAAATGACCGGCACCGAGTTGATCACGGCTTCGGTCGAGAACATCCCGATCAAGGTCGCCGTGTTGAACAACGCCTCTCTGGGCATGGTGAAACAGTGGCAGACCCTCTTCTACGACGGGCGCCTGTCGCAGACCGAACTCTCCCCCACCGTCCCGGATTTCGCGATGTTCGCCGAGGCGTGCGGCGCGGTCGGCTTGCGGGCCGACCGTCCCGATCAGGTCGCCGCCGTACTCGAAGAGGCGCTCGCCATCAACGACCGCCCGGTCGTCATCGACTTCGCTTGCGACCCGGAAGCCATGGTGTTCCCAATGGTGCCCGCCGGCGGATCGAACGATGACATAGCCCTGAGCAGAGAAGACTTCATGAGCAGAGAGGACCTCACGTGAAACACGTCATCGCAGTCCTCGTCGAGAACAAGCCAGGCGTGCTCGCACGCGTGTCGACGATGTTCGCCAGACGAGGCTTCAACATCCATTCCCTCACCGTGGGCCCGACCGAGGATCCATCCCTGTCCCGCATGACGGTCGTCGTCGACGGTCCCGAGATGGAACAGATCGTCAAGCAGCTTTACAAGCTCGTCCACACCGTGAAGGTCATGGAGTTCGAACCGGGAACGGCAATCGAGCGTGAGATCATGCTCGTCCGGGTCAATGCCAGTCCGAAACTGCGCGGTGAGATCCTCGACGCCGCACGTGTCTGCGAGGCGAAGGCGGTCGACGTCGGTGTGACCACGATCACGTTCGAGGTCACGGGCCCGCCGGATCGACTCGCCGACTTCCTCCAGCTGATGAGCGCATATGGTGTTACCTCGCTCGCCAAGTCCGGCCGCATCGCGCTGGCGAGAGATCAGAAGACCGCCAAGAGTCAAACGAAGAGCGCCTGAGGAGGCCCCATGCCGACCATGTACTACGAAGGAGATGCCAACCCGGCGTTGATCGCCCGCCGCAAGGTGGCGGTTCTCGGGTTCGGGAGCCAGGGCCACGCCCACGCGATGAACCTCAAGGACTCCGGAGTCGACGTCGTCGTCGGC
>JAUXCV010000278.1 GCA_030618675.1 Acidimicrobiia bacterium
CCGGGCCTCGCTCCCGTCGACATGCGGTCCCCGGCGTCGTGGCCGCTCATACCCTTCACGCTACGCCGGTTCGACGGCAAAGCGGTTCATCGACGGGGATCCTTACTCCGTATCCCGTATCCCGTAGTCCGTACGGACTACGGACTACGACTGCTTCCCTGTCAGTCGACCTTCACGCCGGCCGCTTCCAACTCCTCGCGCATCCGCTCTGCCGCAACGCCGAGCACCTCACCCGGTCCGAACTCCTCGGCGTCGAGGGTCTTGCGGACGTTCTTCTGCGCTTCGTAGTCGACGTTCGTGATCCCGGCGCGGCTCTGGAGCATCCTCCACGAACGGCGTCGCTCGACGCAGAAGAGAACCATCATCCGGGAAAGAAGGAGAGTCCGAACCTTCCCTTCATCGTCCTCCGACTCGATCGTCACACCGAAGTCCGGGACGAACGTGACGTGCTCCGGGTCGAAGATGTTGCGCTCGATGACATCGAGTTGGGTGACCACGTTCAGGATCTGCTCCAGCGGAACCGTTCCATCAAGATCCTTCGCCGGCTTGAAGTGCCTCCGGAACCGCGCCTCGGTGGTGGCATAGTGCGCCGTCGTGTAGGCGAACTTCCGACCCGTCTTCTTCGATACCTTCTGGTACCAGTCTCGATCGGGGTTGGGGTTCCCGGCCAGGCTCACGATCTCCGAGTACATCTCGCCCTTCGTCGGATCGAAGATGAACTGCGGCACGCTGCGAGAGTCTCGGACACGGATCGCCTGAACGGTCGATACATCGTCCGCGATCCCGTGCTCGGGCTGACAAGACGTGAAGCTCTGGATGAACGCTGTACCCCGGTAGTCGAGGCCCTCAAGGATCGCTTTGTAGAACTGAGCCGCGTTCGCCATCGACACCTGAGCGATGTACGGGGAGCCGTGACCGCTCATGAACGATTCAGCAACACCCTTCTTCTCGGTCAACTTGCCCTCGGAGGCGATCCCGAACTGATTCATGTCACCGCCGCCGGGCATCGGCGTCGAATCCGAGTTCTGCCCGCCGGTGTTCGAGTAGACCTGCGTGTCGAGCAGCAGCACCTTGACGTTCGGACGATTCTGGAGAACGACCTTCGAGGCGTTCTGGTAGCCGATGTCGCCCATGCCGCCGTCGCCGCCGACCGCCCATGCCTTCGGGAGTTCCCGGATCTCACGATCGGTCATCAAAGCGTCGGTCATGTGCGTCAACTGGAAGTAGTCCTTCTCCACCATCGGAGCGGCCCCCTCGTCAAGGAGACTGTCCGCCAGGCGCTCAGGAACCACCGATCTCCTGGCGTGATCGAGGATGAAGCCCTCTCCCATCAGCCACGTCACCGTGACACCGTCCTGGAACAGCGAGTTCATCCACGGATACGGGTGCGGGTTGTTCGGAGGTGTCGATCCGTAGACGCTGTTGCACCCGGTGTGGGCACCCATCGCCATGACCGACATGCCATCGGGGATCGTCCCGTCGATCGCCTGAAGATCGCGGTGGTTGAAGGCATCCTGTCGCAATGTGACGACGAGTGCGTCAACGATCTCCGCGTCGCTGATCTCGCCGTGATCGGCCAGACGAGCATCCGTGTCGGCATCCGAATCGCCACCGAGCTCCATGAGAACGTGAGCCACCGACCGTCTGAGATATGCGTAGCCATCCGGTGCCTCGTCCTTCATCAACCCGAGAAGCTCAACGCCCTTGGACGCAAGCCGATCGGCCTTCTCATCAATTCGGTCGGCTCTTGCGTGATAGAGGGGGCGCATGTACGCCTCGGTGATCGAGGCGATTCCGTGCAGCACGCTCTTCTCACCACAACCGGCACATGCGCCGTCACCGGAGACGAGCGCTTCGTAGTCGTGGCGGATCATCAGATGGTTCTTCAACTGAGCCGCGTGCGACCCCATCGGATCGTCCGGGTTGAATCGGCCGAGGTACTTGTTCGGCGTCTCAGGCAGCAGGTCGAGGAAGTTGATGCCGGACTGGTGTTCGGCGAGTTCCAACTCGGACTCGGGAACCATGACCAGCGCCTCGTGCTCGCCGCATTCGACGACGCACTCGCCGCATCCCTTGCATCGATCGGAAACCATGATCGCGAAGAGACCGCCCTGGCCTTCTTCCCGGCGCTCTAGCGTCCGGAAGATCGGGGGTGTCTTGGCGAATGCGAGCGGCACGCGGTCGAAGACCTCCATGAATTCCGCTCGCGCCGTCTCGTCGATGTCGAGAGCCGCCACTTCGTCAACGAGGACGTCGCGGAACGTGATCTCTTCCTTCGCCGTTGTGGCGTCCATCATCTTGGTGCGGAGCCTGGTCTCGAGGTCGTCGAGTTCAGCAAGGAGTGTGAGACGAGCCGCCGGGTTCGCGACGTAGCCGTTCGCAGCAGTGCGCAGGATCGTGCCGATGTCCTGGGCGGTGTTCGGCAGGGCCGTGTCGGGGCAGGCGATGATGCAGTCCATGCACTGCGTGCACTTGTCCGCAAGCCAGATCGGCACCTCCCGCCGGGCGACGTACTTCGACGCACCCTGTCCGGTGCCGGAAGCCATCATGCCCACCGAAGCGAGCGGCGATGACGGCTGGTTGTACCCGAGGCCCGCTTTGAACTCCGCGTCGAACACACCGACGCTCTTGAGCGGAATGCGTACCGGCTGCTCGGCCGAGGGAGTGGTTGCGGGAACCTCGACAACGCACGTGTCGCACGTTTCGAGCGCCGGCGACCGCATCGAGGAACGATCGGGAGCGTCGACGGGACCGTACGGAACCTCCCGGATTCGCGCTCGCCCGTCCATCATCACCGTCATGTTCGAATCGACGACGGCCTCGCCGAAGCGGCCGAACTTCTTGTCGTACTGGGAGCGAACGATCTCGCGGAAGCGCTCCGTCGTTACGCCGTACTTCTCGAGGAAGTCCGACACGCCGAAGAAGGCACCGAGGAAAGCGTTGCCCTGCATGCGCAACTGCAGGTCGGGGCGGGAGGTGGCCTCCCTGGCGATCTCGAA
>JAUXCV010000451.1 GCA_030618675.1 Acidimicrobiia bacterium
CCGATGACGATGTTCTGCGTGGTGGTTCGTTTGAGCAGCATCGTGTAGACGAACACGTAGAAGAGGAATCCGACCGCAGACAGGGAGGCAGCCAGGAGATTCGTCGTTACGAACAGCCAGACGAAGCCGAGGATGCCGAGCGCTACCCCGAAGACCGTGGCCGCCCGGCTTCCCATGGTCTCCGTTGGGAGCGGACGCTCCCGTGTCCGGTTCATCAACCGATCGATGTCGGCATCCCACACCTGGTTGATAGCGTTCGCCCCCGCGGCGGACAGCGTCCCGCCGATGAGCGTTGCTGCGACGAGCCACCATCCCGGCCACGCTTGAGCGGCAAGGACCATCGCCGGAAGGGTGGTCGCGAGCAACAACGCGACGATGCGTAGCTTCGAGAGTTGGACGTAGGCGCGCACCGTCCCCCCGATCCCCGGATGCCGCGGGTCCGCAATACGGACCGACTCGTTCACGCCACCCGCTCGGTAGGGCGCTTCGCGGGTGCTCGCTCACCGAGCAGCGATGCACCGAACATCAAGTAGATGATCCAGATCGCGTCGGCGATCGCAAGATGGATCACCTGAGTTTCGAGCGGGGCGGCGAGCAGCACGTTGAGAATGCCGACGAGGAACTGGACGAAGATGAGCACACCGGTCACAGTTCCGAGACGCTTCGTTCGCTCTGTTGCGGTCGCGAGCAGTCGCATGATGATGTACGCCACACCGAACCCGACGGCTATGGCGATGATCGGATGGAAGATCCGGAGTTGAAGCAGCCATGGAGCGTCACTGGAGAACTCGTCCGCCAAACCGGACAAGAAGTTCTCGGCCGGGTACAGGGAGTCGCCGAGAGCGTTGAGCGCTCCGATCGCTCCGATCAGCAGAAGACCGACGGCACCGAGGATGAGACTGCGCCTCGTGCGGGTATCGATCGGCTCTGTCGGACCTGGATTCCCCGACGCCCACCACGCGGTAAGCGTCAATGCCCCGACGAGGATGTAGGTGTTGAGGAGATGAATCGGCACGACGATCATGCGACCGATCGACGCGTCCTGGTCGACCCAGCCGAAGACGATCAGTAGAGCGCCGAGCACAGACTCGAAGAGCAGCAGAGCCAGGGAAGCGGCAGCAGCGTTTCGTACGCGGTTGCCCTTCTCGTACAACCGGACGGCGAATACGAACAGCGCTATGACGCCGAAGACCGCCAGGGCGCTGGTGATCCGATGGCTGAACTCGATAACGGTCTCCACACCCGGGTTGGTCGGGATGATCCGATCGGTGCACAATGGCCACGACTCGCCGCAGCCGTCTCCCGAACCGGTCGCCCGAACGATCGCACCGCCGAGCACCACGGCGACGTTGAAAACGAGCACCGACCACGCGAGTGTCCGATACTTGCGACGATCGGGAGTCAGAGGTTCCTGCACGGGCCGGAGCATACCGATTCGTCAGCGCGCGCCCCAATACGATCGTCCTGCCGGACGGTGGCCCGATGGGTTACGATTCGGACATGAAGAAGATCATTCTCGCATTCCTGATTCTCGCCGCAGCAGCCGGTCTCGGTGTCGTCGCATACCGCACGATGACGGTCGAAGTACCGGTCGCAGATCAGAACTGATCGCTCGCAGCCGGGTCTCAGCGTCCGAGTCTTCGGCACCGGCCACCCGGTGGCGGCGCTCCACGGCTTCACGCTGACCGGATCACAGTTCACTCCGCTCGGCGTCGGCTCGCTCCGATTCCACGCTGCTGATCTCCCAGGTCACGGAAGGACCCAGATAGCGCCGATTGACCTCCCCACGACGATCACGACGGTTGCCGCGTGGTTGTC
>JAUXCV010000453.1 GCA_030618675.1 Acidimicrobiia bacterium
AACGGTGATTCCGAACTCGGTCTCGGTGCCGATGACCTTACGCAGCGCCATGCATGCTCAGAGGTACTGGCCCGGAGTCACGGCCTCGACCGTGCGGCTCTCGCGATCCCCCTCGATCAGCGTGCGTACGTACACGATCCGCTCGCCCTTCTTTCCCGAGATCTTCGCCCAGTCGTCCGGGTTGGTCGTGTTCGGAAGGTCTTCCTGCTCGCGGAACTCCTGTGTGACCGACTTGAGGAGATCGTCGGTGCGCAGACCACTGTCGCCGCCTGCGATCTCCCGTTTGATGGCTTCCTTCTTGGCCCGTCGCACGATGTTCTCGATCATCGCTCCCGATGCGAAGTCCTTGAAATACAGGATCTCACGATCGCCGTTCGCGTACGTCACCTCGAGGAACCGGTTGTCCTCGTCTTCCCGGTACACCTTTTCGACCACCGCTTCGACCATCTCCTTCAGCATCGGGCCGAGATCCCCACCGTGACGGGCGAGTTCGGTGGCGTCGTATGGCAGCTCACGAGTGAGGTAGATACCGAAGATCTGTGCCGCAGCTTCCCTCCCCGGTCGTTCGATCTTGATCTTCACGTCGAGCCGCCCGGGACGAAGGATCGCCGGATCGATGAGGTCCTCGCGGTTCGACGCCCCGATGACGATGACGTTCTTGAGCGCCTCGACTCCGTCGAGTTCCGACAGGAGCTGGGGAACGATCGTGGATTCGACGTCAGATGAGATGCCGGTGCCTCGAGTCCGGAACAGCGAATCCATCTCGTCGAAGAATACGATCACGGGCACGCCCTCGTCCGACTTCTCCTTCGCTCTTTGGAAGATCAGTCGAATCTGGCGCTCGGTCTCGCCAACGTACTTGTTGAGGAGTTCCGGGCCTTTGACATTGAGGAAGTAGGAACGTGTGTCTTCGCTCCCTTCCTTCTTGGCGACCGCTTTCGCCAGGCTGTTGGCGACAGCTTTGGCGATCAGTGTCTTCCCGCATCCGGGTGGTCCGTAGAGCAGGACACCTTTCGGGGCGGCCAGGTTGTACTCGTCGAACCGCTCTTTGTGAACGTACGGAAGCTCGATGGCGTCCTGGATCACCTCGATCTGATCACCGAGTCCGCCGATCTGCAGATAGGTGATATCCGGGACCTCTTCGAGGACGAGTTCTCCGACCTCCGGCCGGATGAGTCTCTCGAGAACCAACCCGGTGAGCGGATCGATGCGCACGTGGTCGCCGACCCGCAGGGGCTCCTCTTCGACCGCTTCGGACCTGCCCACGACCCGCTGCTCATCCCCTCTACCGAGAACGATCAGCCGGTCGTTCGAGATGACTTCCTTGATCGTCACCACTTCGCCGGCGGGGTCGTAAGAGCGCATGTCGACGACGTTGAACGCTTCGTTGAGGATCACCTCTTGCCCGATCCCGAGAGCCTTGAACTCAACGGTCGGCTCGACGTTGACCCGGAGTTTGCGTCCGCTCGTGTTCACATCGACCGTTCCGTCTTCGTTCCGCCGCAAGATCGTCCCGAACGGATTCGGAGGAGCCGTCAGCTTCTCGACCTCTTCGCGAAGAAGGGCCAGCTGATCGCGTGTCTCTTCGAGGGCCGCGGCGAGCTTCTCGTTCTGACCCGTGGCCTGAGCGATCTTGCCCCTCGATTCGAGGAGCCTTTCCTCGAGGAGGCGGACGCGACGGGGCGCGTCCTGGAGGCGGCGCCTGAGGACCGCTATCTCTTCGTCAAGGAGCAGGATCCTCCTGCTGAGTTGATCATCTTCGTACTGGCTCACGGTCTGATCCTCTTCGCCTTCGTCCACGCATCGCTTCCA
>JAUXCV010000463.1 GCA_030618675.1 Acidimicrobiia bacterium
CTGCGAGAGGAGTTCGCGGGCGTGGTCGACCTGCAAGTCGTAGCGTTCGCCCAGGATGGGATCATCCGGGAGCCGGGCACCGAAGACCTGCTCCGGGTATCGATGGCGATGGGAGCGGACGTCGTCGGTGGCATCCCGTGGATCGAGTACACCGAAGCGGACATGGCCGAGCATGTGCGCATCGTCTTCGACATCGCAGTCGAGAACAACGCACCGGTGTCGATGTTGCTCGATGACGCCGGCGATCCGGGGCTCCGCACGCTGGAGATGATGGCGACCGAAGCGCTGCGTCGAGGTTGGGAGGGAAGGGCGCTGGCGCATCATGCGAGGGCGATGCAGTTGTACCCGGACCCGTACTTCGAGCGCCTGGTCGCTCTGTTGGCGATGGCCGACGTGGCCGTGGTATCCGATCCACACACGGGGCCACTCCACGCCAGAGTTCGCGAACTCATGGCTGCCGGCATCAACGTGAGCCTCGGTCAGGACGACATCTCCGATGCCTACTACGCGTTCGGCCGCAACAACATGCTCGAGGTGGCGTTCCTCGGCGCCCACCTGTTGTGGATGATGTCGGAGCCCGACATGGGGTTGATCTACGACGCCGTCACCGTGAACCCGGCCGCTGCCATCGGCCTGGAGAATCACGGACTCGCCGTCGGCAACGTTGCGAACCTGGTGGTGCTTGAAGGAGAGACCGTGGCGGAGGCGCTGCGATTCCACGCGGCACCCCGTGCGGTGATCAGCCACGGATACCTGATCGATCGTGAAGCGATGAAAGCGGCGGCGCAGATCCCTTAGGGAATGCTGTACGCGGTCAAGATCGGCTTGTGGACCGAGGGCGCGGTCTCATCGACGAAGAAGTCGACAGCGCTCGTGAGGGTGGGGCGGATCGGACCGCGGTGCATCATCCAGTCGAGGACGGTCGGTGGTTCCTCGCTTCCGGGACGTGCCGGGTGCGTTATCACCGGCACTCGACCGAGAGCCCGAAACGAATCCTCGAACCCGGCGTCCCGCAGCACGTCGATCGCATAGAGGCAGTCGTTGAGATCCCCCATAAACAGCAGAGGCTCGTCGGGCGGGACCAACCCGTCAAGGCTCACCGCCGTCGCCCTTGCCTCGTCCACCCGAACCGTCACCCACTCACCGAGGTCGCCGGGCTCCCACATCCACGAGAAGTGTGCCGTGGACACCACCAGCGTGCTCCCCGATTCGGTACGGAGACGGACCCAGAACAGACGCCGATCCTCCTCCAGGATCCCGACGTCCTCCGCCCCGGAGTTGACAAGTTCGAAGAGGTCGGAGTTCCAGAAGATGTTGCCTTCCTCGATCCATCCCGGGAACGGATCGTCGACACGCCGTATCCACGGAAGCGTGTCGCCGATCAGGCCACATGCTTCCGTTGTGAGTTCCTGAGGACACAGAACGTCGGGCCGGTTCACCTCGAGGAACCGTTGAAGGGGCCGGCGGCGCTCATCCCAACGAGAGCTTCCCCAGAGGTTGTACGTACAAGCGAGGAAGGTGAACGGATGCATGAGTCCTGAGTGCTCGGCTACGGCCGCTCACCCTACTGAGTCCCCGTGATGCCCGACGGCTCGCGTATCAGTCTGCCAGCGCCTGAACGAGGTCGGCGATGATGTCTTCGACGTCCTCGAGGCCCACCGACAGGCGAACCAGGCCGTCGGTGATACCCGACGCTGCGCGTTCCTCCGGAGGAACCATGCGGTGCGTCAGAGAAACGGGGTGCTGGATCAGCGTGTCGACGTTCCCGAGGCTGAC
>JAUXCV010000159.1 GCA_030618675.1 Acidimicrobiia bacterium
AAGCCCATGAGCCGGAACGGATCATTCGGATCCTTGGCGCGGGCGACAACGGTCTTCGCCGTGGCGTCGGGATCGTCGACGATCGACTGGAGCATTTCGATCACGCGCTGATTGGCGCCGCCGTGGAGGGGACCCCAGAGCGCACTGATGCCTGCGGAGACCGACGCGAACAGGTTGGCCTGACTCGATCCGACACCGCGAACGGTCGCGGTCGAGCAGTTCTGTTCATGGTCCGCGTGGAGGACGAGCAGCACGTTGAGCGCCTTCTTGATCACTGGATCCACGCTCGAGTCTTCCACGGGCAGATGGAACATCATGTGGATGAAGTTCTCGACGTAGCCGAGGTTGTTCTTCGGGTAGCAATACGGCATCCCGATCGACTTCTTGTACGACCACGCTGCGATCGTCGGCATCTTCGCCATGAGCCGCAGGGAACTCTCGTGGAACGACGATTCGTCGTGTGGGTCGTGGAACTCCTCGTAGAACGTCGAAATGGCGTTCGTTGCACTTGAAAGGATGGCCATGGGGTGCGCGTTCCTCGGGAACGCATCGAAGAACCGCTTCATCTCTTCGTTGAGCAGCGTGTGGTACCGCACCGAGTCTTCCCACTCGGTGAGTTCGGCCTGGTTCGGGAGCTTCTTGTGGAGCAGGAGGTACGCCACTTCGAGGAACGACGCCTTCGCTGCAAGGTCTTCGATGCCGTAGCCGCGGTGCCGCAGGATTCCTGCTCCGCCGTCAATGTAGGTGATCGACGACTGGGCGCCGGCGGTGTTGGCAAATCCGGGATCGAAGGTGACGTCCCCGGAGTCCGCACGGAGTCTTGAGATCGTCAGGCCTGCGTTCCCGATGGACGGTTCAACGATCGGGAGTTCGTATTCGTTTCCCCTGAAACTCAATTGTGCGTGGCGATCGGCCATAGCATCACATCCTTCGCGTGGCGGGGCCATCGGGTGATTGTCGATGTCGTCTCGATGAATCATTGTATCGGGCGTAGACTGGCTCGAATCGTGTGGCGCTCGCGCCACCGTCGAAAGGCCCAACGTGATCGATCTCAAAGCGCGCAAGAAAGCGGCGCCCATCCTGGAGCCGATCGCGCGCGCCCTCGCCAAGATCGGTGTTGGACCGACGCTGGTGACTGTGCTTGGTCTCGCCATCACGATCGCGGGTTCCGTCTTGATCGCCAACGGACTGCTGTGGCAAGGGGGCTTCGTTGCAGGCTTCGGCGTCCTCCTCGACGCCCTCGACGGGCCGTTAGCCCGATTGAAGGGGACGGCATCGGATCGGGGGGCGTTCATCGACACGATGTCCGACCGCTTTGGTGAGATCGCCGTCTGGGTGGGGCTCGGCGTGTATCTCCGGGACGACCCGATGGCTCTGATCCTGTGCCTCGTGGCCCTGGCGTTCTCATTGCTCGTTCCGTATATCCGAGCGAAGGCTGAATCCTGGGGGGCGGAGGGCAGGGGCGGCTGGATGGGTCGGGCGGAGCGGATGATCGTCGCTCTGTGGGGCATCATCCTCGCCGGCTTCGGTCTGCCGGTGCTCATCCCGATGTTGTGGGTCTTCGTCGTTCTGACCGGCCTGACCGTTCTCCAACGGATCCGCAAGACCTGGCAGCAGCTTCCAGGGTGAAGGGTCTCCCGGGCTACCTGCTGTACCGGATGCTCTCCGGACTGTTCGGGCTTCTCCCCGCGCCGGCCGTTCGGGTTACCGGGCGTGGGCTCGGGCTCGGGCTCTCCTATGTTGCAGGGAAGAAGATGGATCTTCTCCGACGGCACATGCGCAGGGTGATGGGACCCGACCCGAGCGACGACGAGATCACCGCTGCCGGACGCGAGATGTTCGCCTCCTACGGGCGATACTGGGCCGAGGTGTTCTGGTTCCGACCGCGACGCAAAGACGACGTGGTCAGCCGGGCCCGCGCCACGGGTCTCGATGCTGTCTTCGAAGCGAAACGACAGGGGAGAGGCATCGTCTTCGCGGTGCCGCACATGGGGAACTGGGAAGTTGCCGGTTCCCTGGCTGAGACCCTCAACCTGGACGTCCTCTCTGTTGCCGAGGACCTCCCGAATCACAGGATCACCGACTGGTTCGTGAAGACCCGGGCGGCGTACAACATCGAGATCATCATCGCGGGACGGGGGTCTACGACGCCGCCTCTGGTGAGAGCCCTGAGGAACGCTCAGGTCGTGGCGCTGGTCGCCGACCGGGACGTCAACGGGCGCGGTATCGAGGTCGAGTTCTTCGGGGAGAAGACCACGATGCCCGCCGGACCGGTGTCGCTCGCTCTGATGACCGGGGCCGCCATCTTCCCGATCGGCTCCTACTTCGACGGCGCGGGCTACCTCTTCCCCTGTCAACCGGAGCTGACCATTCCGGAAGACGATGATCGGTCGGAGCGCATCCGGCTCGGTACTCAAGCCCTCGCCCATGCATACGAGGACCTGATCCGGGAGAAGCCCACCGATTGGCACTTGTTCTCACCGAACTGGCCGTCCGACCGAACAGCCGGGGACTCGCAAGGATGAGGATCGGCCTCGTCTCTCCGTACGACCTCGGTCGACCAGGGGGCGTCCAGGACCAGGTGGTACGACTCGCCGGATGGCTCCGTGATGCAGAACACGATGTGGTGATCGTCGGTCCGGGGATCGACGGACCCGACGGTGCGGTACTGCTTGGGCCGACCACCGTTGTACCGGCGAATCGAGCGGCGACTCCGATCCGGCTTCGTCCGGGAGTCGGGCGCGCACTCACGGCTGCTCTCGCCGATGTCGACGTGATCCACGTCCACGAACCGCTGATGCCCGCGGTGTCGCCTGCGGCACTGAGGGTGGAGGGCCCGGCGAAGGTTGCGACGTTCCACGCCGATCCGCCCGGTTGGGTCAGACGCCTCTACCGCCACGGCCGGAGTGGCGTTCGACTTGCGGTCCGGAATGCTGCGGTCGTGACCGCGGTGAGTCCGATCGCCGGAAGTTCGATCGACGGCGTTGTTGAGTACCGCATCATCCCGAACGGCATCGATGTCTCTCGGTACGCCACCGGTCCGAAGGTCCCCGGGAGAGTGGCCTTCCTGGGTCGGGACGATGAGAGGAAAGGTCTACCTGTTCTCCTGGAGGCATGGCCGGCCGTGCGGGCGGCGGTGACCGACGCGACGCTCAGTGTTCTGGGAGCGTCGCGTGACCAACCCGTACCGGGCGTTGAGTTCTTCGGGTGGGTCGGTGACGCGACGAAAGAGACCCAACTCGGAGCTGCATCCGTGTTCTGCGCTCCGAATCTCGGAGGGGAGAGCTTCGGCATCATCGTTGCAGAAGCGATGGCCGCAGGATGTGCGATCGTGGCGTCATCGATCCCCGCTTTCGAGCACGTGGCTGGCCCGACTGCCCGGTTCGCTGAACCCGGCAACTCCAGCGATCTGGCGGAGCAGATCATCGGGCTCCTCGTCGATCCCGAGACAGCGGCCGGGCTTGGAGATGCCGCAGCGGAGCGGGTTCGCCGCTTCGATGGAACGTCGGTGGCAGCCGACTACATCGCCGCATACGAGGATGCGATCGCCGGTCGGTAGGGTCGTCAAGCAGTGAGTTGTACCGGGTATCCCGTCGGTAGACTCGATGACAAGGACACCGAGGAGAGCACCGTGGACACTACGACCGAGCACGGCACCGATCGCGTGAAGCGAGGGTTGGCCGAAATGCTGAAGGGCGGCGTCATCATGGACGTCGTCAACGCCGACCAAGCGAAGATCGCCGAAGAAGCCGGAGCAGTCGCCGTGATGGCACTCGAGCGCGTCCCCGCCGACATCCGCGCCCTCGGTGGTGTGGCTCGCATGGCAGACCCATCGAAGGTCATGGAGATCATCGATGCGGTCTCGATCCCGGTGATGGCGAAAGCGCGGATCGGTCACTTCGTCGAAGCCCGCGTCCTCGAATCGCTCGGCGTTGACTACATCGATGAGTCCGAAGTCTTGACGCCGGTCGACGAGTTCCACGTCGACAAACGTTCGTTCACTGTGCCGTTTGTGAACGGAGCGAAGGACTTGGGCGAGGCGCTCCGTCGTATCGGCGAGGGTGCAGCGATGATCCGGACGAAGGGCGAACCGGGGACCGGCAACGTCGTCGAGGCCGTACGACACATGCGTCTCATGAACACCCAGATCGGGTGGCTCACGACGCTTGGGCCCGATCAACTGATGAACGCGGCCAAGGAATTGCGAGCGCCGATCGAGCTTGTCAAGGAGATCGCCGAGACGGGCAAGCTGCCTGTGGTGAATTTCGCGGCCGGCGGTATCGCGACGCCTTCCGATGCGGCGCTGATGATGCAGCTCGGCTGCGACGGGATCTTCGTGGGATCCGGTGTCTTCAAGTCCGGTGATCCCGACGTTCGCGCGCGTGCCATCGTCGAAGCCACGACGTTCTACCAGGATGCCGCGAAGATCGCTGCAGTATCCGCGGGCCTCGGCGAGGCGATGGTCGGAATCAACATCGACACGATGCCCACCGAAGAGCGGATGCAGGACCGGGGCGACTGAGGTGCGAATCGGAGCGCTCGCCCTCCAGGGTGACTTCCGGGAGCACCTCGCGGTTGTCGAGCAACTCGGGCATGACGGCTTCGAGATCAGGACCCCGGACGAGCTTTCTCGGGTCGACGCATTGATCATTCCGGGAGGCGAGTCCACGACGATCGGTCGCCTCGCGACGATCTACGGGTTGATGGATCCGATCCGTGAACGCATCGCTCTCGGCATGCCGGTTCTCGGGACATGCGCAGGTATGATCTTCCT
>JAUXCV010000516.1 GCA_030618675.1 Acidimicrobiia bacterium
GCGGTCGCGTAGTCCCGCTCGGGGTCCGTCGTGAACATGAGGATGTTCGGCCGCCAGTTCCTCGGATCCTCCGGCAGGCGCCTCAACTGCAACACCGTCGAACGCACGAGCGACACGAGAGCGCTGCGGCGGGCGTCACCCCATCGGGCGGTGAGCGCACGCCTCCGGACGAGGAGATAGATCCCGAGTTCGACCAGAAGGGCGACCGCTGCGACGAACGGGTTGATCAGGAACATCGCCCAGAAGCACGCGCCGGCGCCACCCAGAGAGACGATCCAGTGCACCTTCATGGTGGGCCGGAACGACGGATCCCCGCTCAGTCGCTCGAGACCGGCGACCAGGTTGACCATTCCGTAGGTCGTGAGGAAGAACATGGTCAGGATCGGTGCCACGGCGTTCAGGCCACCCAGCCCGACCGCTGCGAAAGCGATCACCGTCGTGATCAGCAGAGGCACACCGGGGCCCTCGATCCTGCCAATCTTCGCCGCGATCCGGCCGGGGAGGATCCGGTCGTGGACGAGAGCTTCGAGAGTTCTCGGTGCTCCGAGCACGCTCCCGACTGCAGAGGAAAAGATCGCTCCCCACAGTCCGGGGAAGATCAGGAAGGCGGCTCCACCTGCGATCGTGAACCAGATGAGCGGATCCGCCACGAGCTCACCAGGCGATGCGGCGAGAGCCAGGGCGATCGCTACTGCAACGTAGACAACGAACCCAACGACCACGGCGATGATCGTCCCCCGCGGGATCGATCGTGTCGGGTTCTTCAGGTCACCCGACAGCGATATGCCGGCCATGATCCCGGTTACGGCGGGGAAGAACACGGCGAATACCGTCCAGAAGCCTGCCGGCTCCGTGATGTGATCGAACAGATCGACGCTCTGTGGCATAGAGCGGGCCACTCCGAAGAAGAACACCAGCAGCGACAGGACGATCGCAGCCATGATCGGGAGTTGGAGTTTCAGAGCGACCCCGGCTCCCCGGGCTGCAAGGAGCGCAACCAACAGCACCGTCACGGCGGCAATGGGCATCTGCGGTAGGTCCGGCCACACGTATTGGAGCGACTCGGCGAGACCGTAGGCGTAGAGGGTGATCGAGAACGCCTGGGCGAGGAACAGCGGCAGCCCAATCGCGGCCCCGATTTCGACGCCGAGGCTGCGAGAGATGATGTAGTAGGCGCCGCCCGGGCCGACCTCCATGTTGGTCGCGACTGACGAGACGGAGAGCGCCGTTGCGAGCGTGATGAGATTCGCAAGGATGATGATCGCCAGTGCCCCCACGAGGCCAACGTTCCCAACGACCCACCCGGTTCGCAGGTAGAGGATCACGCCGAGGATCGTCAGGATCGACGGCGTGAAGACTCCGACAAACGTCCCGAGACCGCCCTTGCGGTCGCGAACACGAGCGGCGCGGAATCGCGCCAGGAGCGCCGTCATCCCGGATGACCGATCGGCGTGTTGGCGTTGGCCTGTTCCATCGACGCGTGAGCCTACCGGTCGCCGCGCCGCCGTCGAGGTCC
>JAUXCV010000093.1 GCA_030618675.1 Acidimicrobiia bacterium
TCACCACGATCCCCGCTGCGGAGACCGAGCGGCGAACTCTGGCCGCTCGCTTGGCCGAGGTCACTGGAGCGTCGGAAGTGTGGGTCTGCGGCGACCAGGTCACGGCACATGCCGGGGCGCTCGACGGGGCAACCGGCGTCGTGCTCTCAGTCGGTACCGGTGTCGCCTGCCTGGCCGTCGACGGCACCAGCGGAGCTCATCGCACTTTCGACGGCGCGGGCTATCTCGTCGGTGATGAAGGGGGCGGATTCTGGCTCGGTCGAAGTGGGATCCGTGCAGCATTGGCTGCCGATGAGCATCGCGCCCCGCCCACCTCCCTCGCAGCCGCAGTATCCGCTGAGCTGGGTCCACTCGACACCGCTGCCGTCCATCTCCACGCAAACCCTCGAGCGGTTGACTCCATAGCTCAGATGGCAGTGATCGTCCTTGCCGAGGCAGAAGCAGGCGATGAGGTCGCGAACGCCATCGTGTCCGATGCCGCGACTCGTCTCGTGACGACCGTCGCCGCAGCCGTGTCGTTTCTGTCCTCAACCCCGGCAGTGTTCGTCGCTATCGATGGTCGCCTGCTACTCAACGACAATCAGTTGGCGGCACGATTCCTCTCGGGTATGGAAGCCTCTCATCCTTCAGTATCTGTGTTCCGGGCAAGGGGATCGAGTCTGGATGGAGCCTGCACGATGGCTGAGAGCACTGATCCCGGAAGCTACCGGGAACTCGTGACAACGCATCGGAGGGTCTCATGACCTCGCTTCCGCACGCACGGCCATCAGCGGGACAGCGGTACCTGTCGGGCGCCGTCAGCGTTCTCGAGGGGATCGCCACCGATCAATGGCCGGCGCTACGGGCCGGTGCCGAGAGCGTTGCCGATACCATCGCCGGAGGCGGCCTCGTTCATGTGTTCGGGACCGGGCACTCTCACATGCTGGCCGAGGAGATGTTCTACAGAGCGGGTGGCCTGGCTGCCATCAATCCGATTCTCATCGAATCTCTCATGCTCCATGCCGGTGCAGAGGAGAGCACAAGGCTGGAGCGACGAGAGGGGCTGGCTGCTCCGATCTTCCGGGATTTGCCACTCAATCAGGGAGATACGCTGATCGTCGCCTCGAACTCCGGTGGGAACGCCGTGTGCGGAGAGATGGCCAGACTCGCCTCCGAGGCCGGCGCCAGAATCGTTGCGATCATCAGCTTTGGCCATGCGGAGCATTCGGGGCCCACAGACGACCGTTCACGATTGGCGACGTTCGCCGATGTGCTCATCGACAACCATGGGAGTGTCGGCGATGCGAGCGTCACGATCGCCGGACTCGATCGGCGGGTTGCGCCCACGTCGACGGTAGCGGGGGCAGCGATCATCAACGCGATCGTAGCCGAGGCGGTCGAGATCCTCGTCGGCCGCGATGACCCTGTCGAATTCTTCTCCAGTAGCAACGTCGACGGAGGAGACGCGATCAACACGGCGCTCGTCGCCCGGTATCGCGAAAGCGTGAAGTCGCTATGACCGTCTCCGTACGCTGGCTCTCGGTATCGCCGGAGATCGATTGTGAACGACTCGACACGGTCGCAAGACAATCTGGACTCGATCCTACCGACGATCGCAGCCCCGATCTCGTGGTGACCGTTGCATGGTCAAGTGACCCGAACCTCACCTTCGACCCGGTTCGCCGCCGTCGCACAGATGAGATCTATCTGCTGGATCTGGGCACATCACCTGCGGTCAACAACACGATCACCGTCACAAGCGCCCGCTCGCTCCGATGGGCCCTTGTTGATCTGGCGGAACGTATGCATCTGGGGCCATGGACTACGGGGGAGTTCAGGTGCGGCCCGTCCTTTCCTATTCGAGGCGTGATTGAAGGCTTCTACGGACGCCCGTGGACGCATCAGGAGCGTCTCGCGATGGTTGATTTCGCAGCACGGAATCGTCTCAACACGATCCTCTACGCCCCGAAAGACGACCCGTACCTTCGTCGCGACTGGCGCACCCCTCATGCTGACGAGAGCCGGGAGCGATTGACAGAGATGATCACCCGATGCCGGGAGCGTGATATCGATCCGATGGTGGGGATCTCTCCGGGCTTGTCGATGCGCTACTCCAGTGCCCAAGACGCTGAGTCGCTCAGTTCCAAGATCACTGCACTCGTCGAAGCCGGTGCAGCATCGATTGCTCTGCTCTATGACGACATCCCGAACAGGCTCCAACACACTGCCGACATCGAGGCGTTTCCCAGTCTCGCTGCCGCTCAATTCCAGGTTGCGAATCGAATCCACGATCAACTCCAGGAGATCGGTGTTCCGCTCGTCGTGTGCCCGACTATCTATTGGGGCGAGGGCGACGAGCCGTACATCAGCCAGCTCGGTGAAGGACTCGACCCGCGGATCGACATGTTCTGGACGGGGAGAGCGATCTGCTCGCCGGCCATCACGGCGACGGAAGCAGCTCACTTCACCAGGATCAACCACCGGCCGCCCCTCTACTGGGACAACTATCCGGTCAACGATGTCGCAATGACCAACGAGATGCACATCGGTCCATACCAGAACCGCGATCCACTACTCGCTCGATTCAGCAGCGGGATCATGGCGAACGCGATGGAGTACGCCGAGGCATCAAAGATCGCGCTTGCGACGGTTGCCGACTACCTCTGGGATGCAGACGGATATGACCCGGACGTCAGCTCGATGAAAGCGATAACTCAGGTTGCAGGTGCGGCCGATGCCGTAGCCATGCAAGCTTTCGCCGATACGGTTCGAACGAGTTGTCTCTCTGATCCCGATCCCGTCGCGCTATCGGGGGCGCTGCAAGAGTTCACGTTCGAGGTCGAATACGGCGACCCTGCAGCCGCCAGAATCCGACTCGAAGCATTCGCCGAGGAGGTCCGGCTCGCTGCGGCACATCTCCTCAGCTCCCATGTCGAGAATCGAGCGCTTCAAGCGGAACTGGCACCGTGGCTCACCAAATTCGAACTGGGAGCGCACGCAATCGGCGCCCTCGCCGCCCATGCCTCCACACGAGACCTGACCACACCGGAGGGAAGATCGATCATGGCCGATGTCCTCCGCCGCCTCAGAAACGACGACCACCGAGTATTCGGCGATGTTCTCGAGATGACCCTCGCCGATGCGACTATGTGAAAGGAAGAGACACAATGCAGACAACTAGTTCGAAACGAGGGAACCGGCGACGCTTCGGCGTTCTCACCGGCATACTCGTGCTGGTACTGGCGCTCGTTGCCGCTGCCTGTTCATCGTCTGATGGCGATAGCGGCAGTGATGGCGATAGCGGCAGCGATGATGGTGGCCCCGTCACGCTCAGAGTGGCCATGGGTTCACCCGGCGAGGCCCAGATCGCCGTGTGGGAGGCCGCGAAGGTATCGTTCGAGGCATCGAATCCGAACGTCACCATCGAATACAACTTCCAGGACGACGATCTGTATGAGACGATCGGTCTGCCCAACCTCCTCAACGGGGGAGACGCTCCCGATGTCTACTTCGAGTGGGCGGGTGAACGACTTCAGAACCGCTACAACGAAGGTTTCGTAGCTGACATCACGGATGCCGTTAACGACGGAGAGTTGGGTAGCTACTTCGATGCGGGTGCCTACAACGGCATGGTCATCGATGGCAAGAACGTGATGGTTCCCGGCAACGCAGATGTGACCACGGTCATGTGGTACAACGTCGACATTTTCAGTGAGCTTGGCCTTTCCGTTCCCACGACATGGGACGAGATGATCACAGCCAGCGAGACGATCAAAGCGGCCGACATCGTTCCGATTGCGATCGGCAACAAGGACCTGTGGCCTGTCGGTAACTGGGCATCACACATCCTGTCGCGAGCCATCGGCGAGGAAACCTACGACAAGATGCTCAAGCAGGAGATCCCGTTGGACGCTCCTGAGGTCGTGGCGGGGATGGGATACATCGTCGAACTGCAGGAGACCGGAATCGTCAACGAGAGCGCGAACGCTATCGATGACAATGAAGGCGCCGAGTTGTTCTTCCAGGGGAAGGCGGCCATGCACCCGATCGGAAGCTGGCTCGTGTCCTGGGCGATTGAATCCGCTCCAGACCTCAACTTCGACTACTTCAATCTTCCAGCCATGGAGGGAGAAGGCACCCAGGACTCGGTCATTGCCGTCGCGACGGGATATGTCGTCAACGCGAAGTCGGATCACATCGACGTCGCCGTCGACTTCCTGACCCTGTTCTCCTCACCAGAGTTCACGGGACAAATGGTTGAGGCAGGCGGGACGCCTCTTGCGACCGGTGCGCTTGATCGTGACGACATCGACAGCCGGACCCTGAGCCTGATGGAGATGATGCAGTCGGCCGGTGCTCTCGTTGCCCCACCCGACACTGGGTACGACATCGAGGTTGCCGACGCTCTCTACGCAGCTGAAGCCGAGGTTCTCGGTGGTGTGAGCACGCCCGAAGAGGCACTGGCAGTAGCACAGGCGAAGCTCGGCGGTTAGGGCAGCGTTCGCAAGTACGGCAACAACGAGGAACACGAAATGAGAGCACACCGGTGGTTCACACCGTACCTGCTGGTCGTACCGGCTCTGGCACTGTTCACCTTTGCAGTGCTGGGGCCGGTGATGGCCACCGGTGTGTTCAGCTTCTACGAGTGGGACGGCTTCGGGGTGTTCACCCCGGTTGGTTTCGACAACTACGTCCGAGCGATATCGGATCCGATCTTCCGGGCTTCCTTTGTTCACGTCGCGATCTACATTGCACTGACGATCGTGCTGGAGGTTGGGGCCGGGTTGTTCCTCGCCGGAATGGTTACTTCGCGGCCCAAGGGCACGGGGTTCTTCCGAGTTGCGTTCTTCATACCGGTGATGCTGCCCCTCGTGGTCGTGGCTGTCGTGTGGGGATTCGTCTACAACCCTGACTTCGGCCTCATCAATGGAGCGCTCGAAGCAATCGGCCTCGGATCGTTGACCAACGTCTGGCTAGGTGACACACGAACCGCTTTGATCGCCGTGTCCATCGTCTCGGGTTGGGTCTTCGCTGGATTCTTCATGGCGATCTTCTATGCAGCGATCAACCAGATCCCAAGCGAGATATCTGAGGCGGCCCGCATCGATGGTGCGTCGGAGATCCAGACTTTCTGGAAGGTCAAAGTTCCGATGATCCGCAATGTGATTGAGATCGCCATCCTCCTCGCGGTGACCGGCGGTTTCCAGAGCTTCGACCTCTTCTTCGTTCTCACCAACGGTGGCCCCTATGGCGCGACGGAGATCCCGACCACGTACCTCGTGAAGGTGGTGTTCCGCAACCAGAACGTTGGGTACGGATCAGCAATGGCGATGGTCATGACGGCGACCGTGCTTGCGATGGGTGCGGTGTACATGTGGGTTCGCAAACGAGCCGATGTTGAAGGGGGAACGGCATGAAGCGCTTGATCGGCAGCCGTGCGGTGTTCTTCACGGTGATGGGGGTTCTCGCCGCCATCTACACGCTCCCTCTGATGTGGATGGTGATGTCGAGTTTCAAGACGAACAGTGAGATCTTCTCTTCGCCCCTTTCTCTGCCCACGAGCATCGATTTCTCGACCTGGGTGGATGCATGGGTGGTTGGCAATCTTGGACGATACGTCTTCAACAGTCTCTTCGTCACCAGCTCGTCCGTCTTGGTGATTCTTGTCTTCTCGGCGCTGGCGGCCTACGCATTCAGCGTGTTCGACTTCAACGGGAAGGGGATCCTCTTTGCGATGTTCGCGCTCGGTCTACTCATGCCAATCCAATCGTATTTCATCGCTCAGAACAGTCTTTTCGAACTGCTGAGCATCAAGGGGCATCGATGGACGTTGATCGTCCCGTATGCCGCAATGGGCATCCCATTGGCAATCTATCTGCTCAAGGTATACCTCGACGGCGTGCCACGACAGTTGTTCGACGCGGCGCGCATCGATGGCGCCAGCGATATGCGGATGTTCAGAGTGCTCGTGCTTCCGATGCTCCGTCCGGGTCTCGCCACTGTCGCTGTGTTCTCGATTCTCGCAACATGGAACGAGTTCCTGCTGGCATTGCTGTACGTCACGAACGATGCATACAAGACGATTCCGACGGGTCTACTAGCGTTTTCGAGCCGGTACGTCACCGACTACCAGCTCCTGTTCTCCGCTCTGACGATCGTGACACTGCCGATGATCGCCATCTATGTGATATTCCACCGTCAAGTCATCGCCGGAATCACGGACGGTTCTTTGAAGTAGGCGGGTGAAGCCTTGTCCGATGGCACCGGCATGAGCACGGCTGGCCTGTCGAACTAGCTTGGTCGGGCCACCACAGCATCAGGCGCGATACGGCGGCATTCCGCTCATCAATGCACCGTGTAATGCCGAACGGTGGTCTCCCGGTCGACGAGGTACCTGTCGTCCTCGGGGTAGAACACGGCCTTGTCGATGCCTTCTCCCGCAAA
>JAUXCV010000261.1 GCA_030618675.1 Acidimicrobiia bacterium
TCGCCATGTACGCAGCTTCGACCGAGGCCGTAGCCCGGGCCCGTGCAGGGGAGGGTCCAACGCTGATCGAGGCGAAGACCTATAGGTACTACGCCCACACCTCCGATGATGACGACAAGCTCTATCGGACGCGCGAAGAGGTCGAACTGTGGAGGAGGAAGGATCCCATCCCCCAGTTCCGTCAATATCTCGTCGAGCAGCGTGCTTTGGATGCCGCAGCGGAGGCGCTCCTTGAGGAGGAGGTCACGGACCTCATCAGCCGTGCGGCAGCAACTGCGGAGAGCTCTCCGGATCCGACGGACGCAACGAGCAACGTCTACGCGAATCCGATCGTTCCGTCGATCGCGGTCGAGACGATGGAACTCGCCCCAGTCGGTGAGGAGATCAATCTCATCACCGCCGTCAATCGCACACTGCACTACGCGATGGGGCGCGATCCTGAGACCGTCATCTTCGGAGAGGACGTCGCCGACCCGAAAGGCGGCGTCTTCAAAGCGACGGTCGGCCTGACCGATGCGTTCGGGTCCGGACGCTCGTTCAACGCCCCCCTGGCTGAGTCGGTCATCATCGGCCTCGGTATTGGGATCGCGGCCATGGGAACGAAGACGATCGCGGAGATACAGTTCGCCGACTTCATACACCCGGCCTTCGACCAGATCATCTCAGAGGCCGCAAGGATCCGATACCGGACGAACGGTCGCTGGGGCTGCCCCATGGTGATCCGCACACCGTACGGGGGCGGGATCCACGGCGCTCTCTACCACTCACAGTCGATCGAGGCCTTCTACGCCCATGTCCCCGGCCTCAAGATCGTGACACCCTCGACTCCCGCCGACGCCAAAGGGTTGCTCCTCACGGCGATCGACGATCCCGATCCGGTCATGTTCCTCGAGCCGAAGAAGCTCTATCGCCTCGCGGTTGGTCCGATGCCGGAAGGCGATCACCGGGTTCCGATCGGTCGGGCTGCGCTGCGGCGGATGGGTGATGACCTGACGATCATCTCGTACGGCGCGATGGCGCACTTCTCTGTCGAGGCCGCCGACCTGCTCGCAGCGGAAGGGATCAACGCGACCGTCATCGACCTTCGCTCGCTGAAGCCTCTCGACTGGCCGACGATCGAAGCAGCGGTGAAACGAACGAGCAAGGTGCTGATCGTCTACGAGGACAACGAGTTCCTCGGCTACGGGGCGGAGGTGTCGGCGCAGATCTCGGAGCGTGCCTTCGATTGGCTCGACGCCCCGGTACGTCGCTACGCCTCGCCCGAAGTCCCGACATTCCCCTACGCGGCGTCGCTCGAGGAGCAGATCATTCCCAACGTCGGTGGCATTGTGGAGCGTGCGAGGGCGCTCGCTGCATACTGAGTAGTCCGTATTGGTCCGTAGTCCGTAGTCCGTATCCCGTAGTCCGTAGTCCGTAAGCCTGTCAGCGGTTGAGGCGGGCTACCCGCTTGGCCATCCTCTTGTGGATCTTGTCGTACGACGGGGGCGGGCCCTTCTGGATCGGCTTGCCGTCGAGGTAGACGCAGTCGGACTCGCCACAACTGATCATCGCCGCCTGCTCGCTTGTGTCATGGCTCTCGAACACGACGTCATCGCCGAACGTGGCAGCGGCCTTCTTCGCCCGTTCGTAGATCAGGTTCTGTGCCGGACACCATCCGTTCATATACGCCGTCACGGCGACCTTCCCGTCTACGCGCGGCGGTTTCGGGCCCCGGTCGATCCAGCGAGGGGGCACGGCGTCATCGGTGAAGGGCTTCCACACCAGAGACCTCATTCCCCGGCGATCGGTCGTGCTGTAGCCGTGCTTCTTGAACCATAGGGCGTTCATCCAGACCGGGAACACGAGTCCCCATGCCGCAAGACCCTTGGCGCCGAGTTCCATGGCGTCGCTTTCCGCGGCGGCAAGCAACGCCTTGCCGGTCCCATGACCCTGCCGATTTCCGACCCCCTCCTTGTGACCGTGGACCCAGATGCACATGATCATGTACAGGTCGGATCCGAGGGCCATCGAGTGCTCGATCGGTAGATACTGGATCATCCCTATCGGATGACCCTCGTCGTCGATAGCCAGTTTGACGCGAAGTCCGCGGTCGCTCATCTTGCGATACCAGCGCGACTTGTGATCCCCTGCCTGATCCATCTCGTCGGACCACTCTTCGAGACAGTGGAGGTAGGAGTTCTCGTACTCAGCCGAGAGATCAACGATCTCCATCGACGGCTCCTCTCACATCTGAGCCTATCAGCGCCGGGCCAACCGGCCGGGAGGGACCCGGCCGTCCGCTCTCCGCCGTAGAGTTGGCCCATGACCTCCGCTGTCACCGTCCGGCCGGCACTTCCGTCCGACCGGGACGCGATCGTCGAGTTCACCCGCGATACGTTCGAGTGGGGTGACTACGTCGCCGACGAGTTCGATGGCTGGCTGGGCCGTGACGACACGCTGGTGGTCGTCGCCGTCGGCGATGATGAGCGAGCGATCGCTCTCGCGACCGCAAGGATGCTCTCACCGTCGGAGGCATGGTTCCACGCCGCACGGGTCCATCCGGACCATCGAGGTCGTGGGATCGCAGCGAAGGTCTCGGTCGCCTTGCGGTGTTGGGCCGGTGAACGCGGTGCCACCGTTGGACGCCTTCTCGTCGAGGACTGGAACACGGCATCGATCCGTCACGTCGAGAAGACCGGTCGGCGACGGGTCGCATCGATGGTGCGGTGCGCGAAACCCATTGGCGATGCATCTCCGTCGCCCGACGGCAACGGAGGGAGTCGGGTTCCTTCGAGGCTCCGCGCCCGGACTGCACACTCGGCCGACGCGCAGCCGGCCTTCGCCTCGTGGTCGATCGGCGAACTGGGCCGGGCGTCGCATGGCCTCTTCGTGACCGGGTGGTCGTTCCGCCGTCTCACGATCGCTGATCTCGTTGCCGCAGCACGCCGGAGCGCCTTCTGGGAGATCGGTGCCGGATGGGCACTCGCTTCCCCTGTGTCCGATTCCGTCTTCGAGGTCTCCTGGCTGGAAACCCGGGAGGAGGACGTCGGTGACCTCCTCCGATCGCTCATCGACCTGGCGATCGGTTCTGGTTCCGAGTCGATCACCGTCTGGGTTCCCAACGTCGACTGGGCGGTGCGAGCGGCGAAGCGCCTCGGATTCGAGACATCCCTGATGCACGTGTACGCATCCGCGCTGTTGCCGTAGATCCCT
>JAUXCV010000350.1 GCA_030618675.1 Acidimicrobiia bacterium
ACCACTGCGACGAAGCAGACACCCAAGGCGACGGTGCCCACGGTTGTCCCTCCTCCCCCACCGCCACCAGCAAAGACGCCGGCAGCAACTCAGCGAACTCGCGTGGCGCCTGCCACCCAGGCGACGAGTCCCGGCAACACCGATCCTCGTCTCGACGACCTGATCGATTCTCTGAACGACACGGTCAAATCGATCAAGGGCCTCACCTGGTCGGTCTGGGCGATGATCGCCGTCACAGCGGTCCTAGCGCTGCTGACCCTGTTCGTAGGAATAGTCGGTAACTGAGCTTTGAGCTTTGAGCTTTTGAGCTTTGAGCTTTGAGCTTTGAGCTTTGAGCTTTGAGGATTGTCCCACCGCCACATCCAGCTTCTTGCTCATGGCTCATAGCTCATAGCGCATAGCCGATAGCTCAGTCTTCCCCGGTTGACCTCAGGAACTTCTCTACTTCTGCTCCGATCTCATCCGGAGACGGGAGGTCTTCGAATGAGATGATCGGCGGTGGCTCGTCCTGCTCGTCCTGCATCCGCTCGAGGCGTTCGACGTACTCCTTCGCATCGGAACGCTCCGAGAGGTCACGATCGATGTCCTCGAGCTGCGCCGACGCCTTCTCAGCCAGGTCTCCGATAGGAAAGGCGATACCGACCTGGTCACCGACCCGCTCCATCAGGCTGAGCACGCCGGGATGAAACGGGCTCTGGAGGTAGTGCGGCGTCTGGACCCAGTAGCCGATGGCCGGGATGCCGGCGTCTGCGATTCCCTGCCGGATAACGCTGACGGCGGCGCCCGGAACGATGAGGTCGTTCGGCAGAACTTCATCAGCGTCGAGGAGCAATTCCGGATCCGACGTTGTGCAGACGACCCTGACGGGACGCGTATGTGGGACGGGGGCCGGCACCGCGCCGAGTGTCACGAACCTACTCACGCCGTAGCGCTCGGCGAGTCCAACGAACTCGAGCGTCAGCTGCTGCCATCGGAAGTCGGGCTCGTTCCCGGTGATGATGAGCAGATCGACACCGTCGATCTTGCGGTGGACGATCTCGAGACGAGGCCATGCGACATCGGTCAGTTCACCGGATGAGAAGTGCAACACCGGTCGGGACGATCGGTAGTCGAAGAGCTCGTCGGGTTCGAATGCGGCGATCACTTCGCCATCGTCGGCGATGAGACCGATCGCGTCGGTGCCAACCGATGCGGCATCAACCCAGCCGGACATGGCGAGGAGCATGATCGGGTGATCGAGGTCGAGATCGTTGGCGAACGAAAGCAGGTTCATCGACATCGACGATACTCAGTCCTCTGAGCTCACGCAGTCGGGAATCCGGCCTCGGTGGCCTGTCGATCCATCTTCTCCGTGATCCGCCTTCGGAGTTCGTCGAAGAATTCGGGGGTGTTGAACACCTCGATGTCGGTGTCACCGACCGGTCCGTGCGCCTCTGCGGGGAGTCGATAGTCTTCGATGGTGAAGCCCGTGCGACGCTCGTTCGCGTAGCCGCGCAAGAACGTGTTCATGACGGCGGTAGCGAGCTCTTCTCCTGTTACCGCGATCCCTGCAGCGAGTCGCAACGCCTCTGCCTCGAGGTCGGCAGAGATACCTGAGAACTTGCAGATCCCCGTGATGTCGTCCATGAGGAACATCGGTCCGCTGACCGTGATCGCATTCACCCAGTAGTCGACGTCGGTCTGCCGCTCGGTGAAGTACAGCAAGTACGTGCGCATCGCCATGTGCCCCCCTGCAAGGGCCCAGGGGTACCCCGGGTTCGTGTGAGGGAGATACGCAGGGAACTCGACGCCCTTCGACTGCATCGCGAATCCCGGTTCTCCCATCTGATCCGAGAGCCTCTTCACCCCTTGGCCCACTTCGGCAAGTCGTCCAGCCGCAACGTCCCGGATGGTGGTCTCCAATTCGGATGCGTTGCCGAACGCGAGTGCATCAGCCAGGTTCCCGTCGAAACGGTGGTTGAAGTCCATGACGTACCCGAGGGTCACGCCAAGGGAGATCGAGTCCATCCCCAACTCGTCGACCAGGTCGACCAGCGACAGCGCCTCGTCGGGGTCGTAGACATCGAGGTTGAACGACAGAAGCCCGAACGGTTCGTAGTCGACTTTCGCCCTGAACCGCCCGAGATCCCCATCCGGGTCCTCGTCGTACACGTTCTTGTGGCAGCGAATGCCGCAGAGATAGCAACCCTCGGCTCGCACCTCGTAGGGACCCGCCTCGATCGCCTGGCGTGAGAGTTGTAGTGGTCGATCGGTTCCACTCGGAGCGAAGTTCTGCTCGGGCAGCATGTCCGCTTCGCCGAGCCAGGGGATCATGCGCCACGTGCCGCCCCTGTCGTGTTCCAGGTCTCGATACCGGGCGCTCCCCGGTCCGGTGTTGATCTCACGGTTGACGTCCCGGAGCCCTCGCACTCGTCCCGGGTCGGGACCGTCGGCGGC
>JAUXCV010000043.1 GCA_030618675.1 Acidimicrobiia bacterium
GACTTGAGTTGGTCGTAGCGCTCACGTCCGGCCTTTGCTCCGAGGACGAAGCCGACACCGAGACCGAGGATGAGACCTGTTCTGAACTTCATAGTCCGTGATTCTCCCACATCGGGAGAACCCATGTTCAGGCAGGGGAGTTGAGGTTGTCGCCTGGTATCCTGCGCGCCGTTCGTCGTATCGGCGAACACCTTCCGGGGTAGCTCAGTTTGGCAGAGCAGCGGACTGTTAATCCGTTTGTCGTGGGTTCGAGTCCCACCCCCGGAGCCGCTATATCCCTTGCGGCATAAGAGTTTCCGTCGCAGACGACGTTTCACTCATGAACCACGGGGCGCGGAGAGGGCGCGACAATTCGCGCAGCGGCTCGTCTAGTGAACGGTTCCTGTTCGTCGATTCGTTTCCAGGCGCTCCGCGATTTCATCCCTCGAGTCCTCGTAGAGATGTCCGTAGACATCCATCGTGACGCGGATGCTCGAATGGCCGAGGTGCTCCTTGATGTGCCGAGGATGTGCGTCGGCAGCGATCAGGAGCGAGGCGCAGGTGTGGCGCAGATCGTGCGGTCGCAGCCCATCCTGGTCGATCTCGGTGATCGCCGGGAGCCACACGTTGCGTCGGAAGTTCGACGACCGTAGCGGTGTCCCGGAATCCGTGGTGAACACGAGGCTGTCAGGGCCGCCATCGGTGAACCGTCCGACGTGGGCACCGAGCGCATCGGCGACGAAGGGTGGGATTGCGATGGTTCGGCTCTCCCAGGTCTTCGGCGGCACCGCATAGAGCTTGCCATTGACCTCAGACAGCGTCTCGACGACCTCGATCCGCCGGCGGAGCAGGTTGACTCTTCCGAGCTTGAGCCCTACTGCCTCGGCCCACCGTATCCCGCCGTAGGCGAGCACGAAGATGAGCGCCGCATATCGTTCGGGCACCGCGCCAACGAGGTCGTCCACCTGTTCAGCGGTGAGGAACTTCGGCGGTCTTCGCGTGGCGCGAGGTAGAGGAGTGCCTACCGCCGGATTCATTGTCAGACGGCGCGCCCGGACCGAGGCTTTGAGGATCATCGACAGCAACTGGTGCGCCTGTCGGATGCGACTTGAGGAGAGGCCCGAATCCGTCAGCTCGATCACCCACGCTTCGATCATGTAGGGGTCGATCCCTGAGAGCGGCATCTCGCCGAACTGAGGCAGGAGATGGACACGCAGGAGTGACTCGTACCCGGCGAGGGTCTTGGGTTTGAGATGACGCCTTGTCTCGAGCCACTCGGTTGACCACTCGGAGAAGGACATGCGAGCAAGACGAGGGTCGGTCCATTCGGCGCGATCGAGATTGGCTTGCTCATTGCGTAGCCACTTCTGAGCATCGATCTTGCGATCGAATGTCCGGTTGCGTGTGCCCCTGCCGGGGATGGCGAGCCGCGCCTTCCAGCGGTCATTCGGTGTCCTCGTGATCCACTTGCTCATCGGTCCTCCGTCGGCGCGCGTCGTTCCATTGCGATTGTGACGCTCAGGTGTGACACGTTTGTGCGATGCGGTCTTCGATCCAGCGTTCGACGTCGCTCCATTGGAAGCGTACATGTCGGCCGACCCGGAAGCCGGGCGGGCCTTGGCGGCGGTATCGCCACGCGTAGATGGTGGCGATGGGAACGTTGAGATAGTCGGCGAGGTCCTGGGAGGAAATCAGCGGTTCGAGATGTTGCATGCGCCGATCATGCGACCTGACCCTGTCAGCCCGCGCTCATTTGACGCTCAACCGGTGATCATTTCCGGATCCGACACCGTACCGGGTGAGCGTTCCGACAGCCGACGCTGATCCAGGCGGAGCACGGTTTTCGGGCCAGTTGGAGGGTTTCTGACAGGGCTACTGACACTCTACTGACAGGGTTACTGACACTCTGCTGACAGGGTTGGACCGTCTCATCCCCGGTGGTGGAGCGACCAGGATGCTGTTGGCTGCGGGAGAAATCCCGGCATTCGTCTCACACGAGTCAGCCGGGCGGCATTCGACGTGCTCTTGTGTCCGCCGTAGAGGTATCACCTGCCGTTCTCGCCTTGCAGCGGCCGGGAAAGCGGGACAGGCGCCCACAAATCCGCAGTCGTGCCCTTCGATGTCGACCAGCAAACTAACGTCCCAATGGTGTACGACGCCGACGTTGCGTACCCCCGTCCATAAGCTATCCGGCGAACTCGAACGACCCGGATCACGAAAATGGTCACGAAATGACAGGGTCCTCCTCGACAATGTCGACATGAACCACATCCGAAGGAGGAACCCGATGTCACCGCACCACCGACAGGACCGAACCGCCACCGATGCGCGAACTCGCCGATGTCCAGCCACAAGCGCGCTCGCGCATCAACCCTGTCAAATCACACACGCACATGCAACAAGTTGCCCGATGTGTACATGTACACATCAGAGCTGGCGTTGATGGACATGGATCGGGGCACGCTGGCGAGAATCGATCGGAAGCTGCTCGCCGGTCTCAGTGATGACGAGGCGTATCGCACGGTGAGGGTGCCGGCGATCGCAGCGAAGTGGTCGACGTGGAAGCGGTACTGCGATTCTGTGGGGATCTCGATGGGTCGAGCCGTCACCACGCTCATCGACCGAGAACTCATCAGCGTGTTCGGTGAACACACCGCCGAGGAGGAGCCTGTGTTCGCTCAACGGGCCACAGAAGAGCTCGCGAGTCGAGAGGCGAAGATCGAAGCCCGAGAACGAGAGGCCGACGCGGAGGGGGCACGGATACGCCGGTGGAGTGAACGTCTGAGACGTTGGGAGGGTGAACTCGGGGCCCGGGAGCAACGGGCCGAATCTATGTCAAAGCTCACGTCACGTCACTCGACGGGTCGCGACAAGATCGGGCGCAACGAACGCTGCCCCTGCGGGTCAGGCCTCAAGTACAAACACTGCCACGGCATGACCGGCAACCGCTCATAGAGATTCTCTTATGGGCGGTCTCGATTCGTTGTCGGTGCGGCGGTCTAGGCTTCGTTGGAGTCATCTAGAAAGGTCCTGGTGTGACGAATCCGTACGATGTTGAGCGTTCTTGGCCGGACTATTTCTTGGAGCATCGTCGCCTGACGGTCGAGAAGCAGGGCACGTACCAGTGCGGTGATCTCCCCGTCTGGACGGTTTACTGTCCCTTGGGTCTATTGGGCAACAGCACCATCATCGAGGGTGACGACGGCCTGATTGTCTATGACACAGGAGTCAATGCGGAGGCAGGCGCCCATATCGCGTCGGAGATTCGCAAGATCTCGGATAAGCCGATCAAAGCGATCTTCTACTCGCATCACCACGGCGATCACCACGGGGGCACTTCGGCAATCGTTGATCGCTCCGACGTCGACGCTGGCAAGGTCGTCATCTATGCCTGGGACAACCACGACGAGGAACGCCGCAACGAGTTCGGAGAGATCGGGATCCGTCAGGCCATGGGTATCGCCTACTACGGCGGAGCGTTCCTCGCCGCCGAGGATATGCACCACCACGGAATCGGGCTGATCCCTGCAGGGGGTACTCCCGGGTTCATACCCGAGACCTCCACACTGTCGGCCAATACCGAACTGACCATCGCGGGCGTCACGCTCAACGTGTTCTACACCGGTGGTGAGGCGATCTCGGAGTTCGGGATCCATATCCCTGAGTTCGACATGGTGATCATCGCCGACGAGTTCTTCACCGGTATCCCCAACATGCATACCATCAGAGGATCGAAGCCACGATTGCCGGACAACTATGTCGCTGCGCTCGACCGGGTTCTTGATATCCGACCCGAGTGGCTCCTCGGTTCTCACATCATGCCGATCCAGGGCAAGGATTTCATTGAGGAGACGATCACCCGCTACCGCGATGCGACCCAGTACATGTGGGATCAATCAATCCGGTTGATCAACAAGGGATACACGGCTGTTGAGTTACAACATGCTCTCAAGGATATGCCCGACCACTTCTGGGATCCGCCGTACTCGGTCCCGATGTATGGGACGCCGTTCACCACCGTGCCGGAGTTCTTCACCGGGTGGGTGAGTTGGTTCACCGGGGACGCGACGGACATGTTCCCCTCGGAACCGAAATCGAAGGCGGAGCGGTTCGTGGCTCTCATGGGCGGAAGCGACGCCACACTCGATGCTGCCAAGGCGGCGCACGCCGACGGTGATCATCAGTTCGCAGCCGAATTGGCTCAACTCGTTGTGAGAGCAGAACCAGACAACGAGGATGCGAGGCTTGTAAAGGCAGCTGCGTTGCGTGCCCGCGGGTATCAGGAACTGAATCCGATTGCCCGCTCCTGGTATCTGACCGGTGCGCTCGAACTCGAAGGCGTTGTCGACCCGAATGCGGTCTTGGGTGCCATGATGGGCATGCTCGGCTCGGAGGAGACTGCGCGCAACACGGTCGGCGCTTGGCGATACAAGCTCGACGCTGAAGCTGCAGGCGACAAGCGTCTAACCGTAGGAATACGGGTGACCGACACCGGTGATGAGATGACCGTGCGTTTGCGCAATAGCGTCCTCGTCGTTGACGACGGTATCGATACCGACGCTGATGCCATCATCGAGGCCACGACGTCGCAGCTTGCTGACTCATCTCAACTCACAGGGATATCCACTGTTGCTGGCGACGCCGGAGCCTTCACCCGGCTCGTTGAACTTCTCGACTTCGAGATCATCGGCTTCAAGATGCATCAACGCTGACACAACCGATCCGCATGCCGCCCATATCGAAGCGCCTTGACACGAAGAGGCTTCGATATGGGCCCCTGGTGGCTGTTGGATACCGCGGGCCATTCCTCCACCAAGTCAGACTCGCCCTGGCACGCTGGTAGATGGCGTTCGGAACTCGAGACGAATGCTGGCCAACCTACAATCGATATGAGTAGCCAGATCACGCAGTGTGGTTGAGGACACGAGAGGGAATGAATAGATGTCGAGACCTCAGAACGAGATTGGGACCGTTGGGCTCGCCTTGAGCGGCGGTGCCGTGCGTGGTGCCGCGCAGATCGGCGCGATCGCCGTCCTTGAAGAGAACTCTGTTCCTATCCACATTGTCTCCGGTACCAGCGCGGGCGCTGCTGTGGGTGCACTCTATGCCGCCGGCACATCCACAGGCGAGATGATGGATTTCATGAGTCAGCTGAGTTGGCCCAAGACGACGCACTTCGAGGGGTGGAAGAAACTCGGGCTGTTCTCCACAAACCCGTTTCGTGACCGCCTGCGGCATGCGATAGACGATGCGACGTTCGCCGATCTTGAGAAGCAACTGGTCGTTGTTGCCTGTGATGTGCTCAGCGGTGACCGTGTCCTGCTCACCGAGGGGGACGTCGTGACGGCGATTGGCGCGAGTACAGCGATCCCAGGACTCTTCACGCCTGTTGAGTACGAAGACCGGCTCCTCATCGATGGCGGCATCGTGGACAACTATCCAGTGACCGCTCCGTACGAAGCAGGAGCGGAGGTCGTTATCGGAATCGACATCGGTGCCCATCCGGGCCAACACGCTCCAAGCAATTTCATCGATATGCTCATCGCTTCGATGGAGGTGCGGAATAAGTCCACAGGCGTGCGCGTCGCCGATGTCGATATTGAGCCCGATGTTCGCGAGTTCTCGTCGTTTGACTTCGATTCGATATCCGAGATGTACGAGCGCGGACGCCAAGCGGCTGAAGCAGCGATGCCCGAGATCGAACAGCTCCTCAGTGCGTAGGGCCTGTGGCCCGAAGTACGTCGGTGTTCGTCGCTTCGACTCCTACGTTGCAGCTGGTCGCCTGCCCGATCTCGACCAGTAGTCCGATATCAGGCAGGCAAGCAAGCCGCTGGTGGGAGAACTCGAGGGCTTGTGGTCGGCGCGACGTGGCGACTACCGAATCATCTACGAGATCTTTGAAGACGAGCAGATTGTTCTGATCCATCGTGTGCAACACCGCAGGGACGTGTACCGGCAGCGTTGACCGTGCCCAACCGCACGACTGTGCGCGCTCCGCGCGCGAAACGCTGCGAAACCACGCGAAACGGTGAGAGGTGTTGAGCACAAAACCCCAGGTCAGAGCACATATGACCCGGTCAGAGGGGTGGGGGCGCAACATTCGCAACGTAGGGATAGGACCCCCCAGCTGCCCAAGGCGGGGGCCGTCGCCCATGGATGCAGTCAGTACAGGAAAGGACTCAGGCTTGATCAGTCGACGAGATGCTGCATCAACTCGTGTTTGCTCGCGTGACACCGCGTCGGACCTTGGGCGGATTGGAGGGTCGATGCCGCCGGACTCGGAGACCCCTCGCGACTGGGGCGATCGCCAACCATGAGTCTGCCGCGGCCCAACGGATCTGCCGCCATCACCGATTGCAGCGATGTGAGCAAAGGCCGCCCGGGCGTTTTCGCACGGCTTCCAAGTCGGCGGAGCGCCGGCGCCGGGGCGCGTATAGGGCGCGAAAAGGCGCGAAAGATCAAGAAACATTGAGATTCACTGGCAACCAACGACGGGCTCAAAACCCTTGCGTCACAAGGGAATCAGCCGGAATCCCTTTACCCCAAGAGATCTCGATAAGGGCCTGGGGCGGACTGTTAATCCGTTTGTCGTGGGTTCGAGTCCCACCCCCGGAGCGTTGCACAGCAAGGCCTCTCGCCCGATTGGGGGAGAGGCCTTGCTGTCGTTCTTAGCTGCCGTGGACAACGTTCCCGGCTCTCACTGCTAGTCGTTCAAGAGGGCCACGGTGAGGATCACACTGGCGATGGTGAAGAACGCACCGACGATGACGGTTCCCTGCGCGTACCGGAGACCCTTCCGGGTCTCGAACCCCCGGCTGATCCTTGCGTGCTTCGCGCCGGCGTATGTGAGTGCGCCCGTATAGATGACGGCGAACACACCCCAGAGGATCGCCACCCAGGCGGAGTCGACATCACCGACACCTCTCCATTCAGATGCCGCGGCGATGATGAAGAACATGACGAGCCAATACACAGGGGTCAGGATTGTTCCTATGAAGACCTTGCGTGCCTCACGGAAGTTCCAGTCCTCGGGACTCAGGTCGTCGATCACTCCCTCTTCGCGGTCCAGGTCTTCGCCCTGCTCGGTCACACCGGGCCTCCCTATCGTTGGATGACGATGGATCACTCTACGTTCGGAGTGATCCCCTCTCCAAACCAGGCCGTCCTGCGGTCGATGCGCTCGGAAGATTGTCCAAGAGTGCTGATTCGCCGTGCGCCCGGGTGCGCACTCGTCTGCCATCTAGTTCCTGGGTCTCGCTGCCGAACGTATCGTACGAGTCTGCTGAGCCGGGGTTCAAGAAGGGCGATTCGATGTCGACACCGGCTTCCGCGAATCGCTTGATCGCCAGTTCGGCTCGCTCCGGTAACGACGATGCAGCTTCGGAGAAAGCGGTGATGAGTCCGTCCGCCACGAGTCCGCATCGGTGCATGCCGAAGCTGTGACCTCCCGGTGGGTTCTCGGCCAGACCCAGACCCGGGGCCAGTGGTTTGGTGAACGCCGGGGTGATAGTGCGCAGAAGCGAGGCGACGTGCGTGTGGATCCGTTCGATGATCGGGGTGGCTTCCTGGTAGGTCTCTACCGGCAAATAGATCACAGCGGCGTCACAACGCTCGTAGTTGTCGGGGTCGCTGAGCACCTTGAACCGGAACGGCAGGCGAGCGTGATTCAGTCGTTCGCTGACTGCCTCGACGAACGGGACGGCTCCCTCCTGTCTGAGATTCCAGTAGAGGCGCACGACCCGCGTCGTGTTCGACGCCGGAAACGATCGATCGCTGAACGCCGAGTAGAAGCCCGGCGAGTACGCCGGCAGTTCCCTCGAGTGGGGCAGGCCCACGGGTTCACCTGCTGTGATTCGGGCACCCGCCGGGACGACACAGTCATCGACCGGTACCCACAGGCTGAGTCCGTGTCTCTCCACAATTGCGGTGGTGTCGTGAATCTCCCGGACGACCCAGCCGCCTTTGACGAAGCCACGTCCCTGATTGGCGGCGGAGAGAGAATCCACAAACGGCGTTCGGCCGTCCAGGGGACGCTTCGGCTTCTCACCATCGTTCGGTGCAACCCGACCGTGGCGATAGAAGCTGTGGTAGAGCCGGGTTTGCAGAGCGAAGCGCAGGTAGGCGCGGGCGGTAGCCGGGGTCAGAGCACGGCGCACGTTCGGGGGGAGACGCGAAGATCGCTCGCCTATCCACGAATACGAGGTCACAGAGTGGATCACGGTCGCCCCGACCGCGTCCTCCAACTGTTGGCGGTACTCAATCACCGTCGTCCCCGATCGTTGGTGGGAATGCCGAGCAGGGTGGCGACCGCCTCGTTCGGTTCCTGCAGGATGTTGAGGCTGAGTTGCAGCAGGCAGATAACGTCGCTGGTTATCCATGCCGAACTCTGCGTCCGCTCGAAAGCGCTCTGCACGAGTTTCGCTGCCGCGTACCGGACGGCGTGCAGGAGCAACACCGCGGATTCATCCGGGTCGGCGCCCAAGCGAAGCAGGTAGGACTGCCACAGCGCCCTGATGGCCGGCTGCATCCGTTCGATCGGATGGCGCGACAGGTGCAGGAATCTGTCCGGAGGCGTGTCGCCTGTGATCGGGATCGAACTGAGCCAGAAGGTCAGGTACTCGCTGAAGGCGCAGCCGATGTCCCAAGACGGGTCCCCGGCTCCGGCGAGCTCCCAGTCGATCAATTTGAGCCGCGTGACCCGGTTGGTGTTCGAGGCGGCGTACACAAGGCAGTTGTCCCATCGGATGTCGTTGTGGATGAGCGTGGTGGCCTTCCATTCGAGTCGTAACGAATCGAGTTGACCGCACAGATCGGGGATCTGCTGGAGGATCCTGACGAGTTCTATCGTTGCGCTGCTCAGCCGTTGCAGAACACCGAGATCGGGTCGGTGGAGGGAGAGGACCCAAGGCGCCTTTCCGACCGGGGAGTGTCTGTCGTTCTGTCCCTCGGGTCTTGGTATCCCGTGTACGTACCCCAGGGCGTCACCCAGAGCCCGAGCCAGGGTGACGGAGAAACGACCTCGTGTGGCATGGTATTCGTGAAGGCTTTGAGATCCGGGAACCAGACCCAGAACCAGGAGGTGTCTCGGCGGATCGTAGCCGTAGTACCGGGGGAGGTAGCGATCCAATCCGTTCGACGCGGCCTTCCCGGCCAAGCGGTGATATGCGTCGGCCTCGTTGGCCACCGTCGCGGCCCTGTCTGGCCCCACCCCCTGTTTGACGAAGAAGCCGACATCGGAGTCGGTCGAGACTTGGACGTTTCGATTGCGGCGAGACGCATCAACGACGTTCGGCGTCCCGGCTGCTCTCGGATGGAGCAGTGCCCGTTCGCGAAGGTACTTCACCACCTCGTCGTCGCTGAGCATCGGTTGGACCGTTCTACCCGAAGGGGGGCGTCATCTAGCCAAGGAAGTCGGCCGTGCGATGGATCGTCGGTGTGATGGCAGTCACCTCCGTGATCTGCGCCGTGATGAAGCGACCGAAATTGGCAGTGTGTTCGGGAATCGTATCGGTGAACGCTGGCATGGTCCACGTGTAGACCGGGATCGTGTCGGTGATGTGGGTGACCCTTTCACCGATGCCCACCTCGCGGGTGACGGGCATTGCCGCAGCAGCGGAGAACCCGACACCACCCAGGAACCGATCGGTTACGTCACCTCGCAGGAACCGTGCAATGCCGCGCCTTGGTGTCTCCGAAGGATCGGGCAGTTCAGGGTTCATGTTGCCTCCTCTCACCTCGATCGATCGCCGGATTCGATTCGTCACCGGTCGATCGGCCGGGCAACTCACCCGGCGCCTTGCCCCGACAGTATCGCGGCCGGTCCGTGAGGTCCAGGGTCAATTGACCAGAACCTCGCAGCGGCGATGTGCTCATTCGTCACACGTGCGATGTGTGGGACCGGCATTCTGTGGTCGTCCCGGAGCATGCCCGGTCGCAGGGGCCGAGACTGATGGCAGTCCTTCTAGGGTCGGTCGCCGGGTGCGATCTGAGGAGGATGGACGATGCTCGAGTTCGGACTTGTGTCTCGATGAGAGGCTTTGTAAGGTATCTGAACATATGAACTCGGTCGGCTCCCTACGCGTCAGAACCAAGGCATCGTCCGGTGATACACGTGAACAGAACCGTCGTTTTGC
>JAUXCV010000095.1 GCA_030618675.1 Acidimicrobiia bacterium
GACGGCAACTGTTTGCCCAGTTTCGTCTCAAGCCAACGGGTTGTCTCGATCAACTGTTCGGGATCGATGCCCGTCTTGATGCCCGTTCTTTCGAACAGGTAGACGAGGTCCTCGGTAGCCACGTTGCCGGTGGCGTTCGGTGCGAACGGGCACCCCCCTGCTCCACCGATCGAGGCGTCGAGCACGGTCACACCGGCCGCGTATGCCGCAGCGGCGTTGGCCACGGCAGTGTTCCTGGTGTCGTGGAAGTGGCCGCGCAACGGCACCGCGACAGCCTCACGGACCGCATCGACAACCGCTGTCACCTGAGAGGGAACGGCGACGCCGATCGTGTCACCGAGCGCAACCTCATCAGCGCCGGCATTCGCCGCTCGGGTTGCGAGATCGACGACGGCCTCGACGGGAACCGCGCCGTCGTAGGGACAGCCGAAGGCAACCGAGATCGTGACGGTCGTCCGGCGATCCTCGACCTGCCCGAGCATCATCTCGATCTCGGTCATCGTGGCCTCAGGTGAGGTGCCGGCGTTCGCCCGGTTGAATCCGTCAGAGGCGCCGACCACGAAGTTGATCTCGTCGATGCCGGTCGCGAGGGCTCGTTCGAGACCGCGTCGATTCAGAACCAGGCCGATGTACGAGACACCTTCGGGACTCGGTCCGACGGCCTCGATCACCGCCTCGGCGTCGGCCATCTGCGGGACACGGCCCGGATGCACGAATGAAGCCACTTCGATGCGACGAGACCCCGCTGCGACGAGGCGCTTGATGAGTTCGGCCTTGGTCTCAGTCGGGAGCACGAGCGACTCGTTCTGGAGTCCGTCTCTGGGGCCGACCTCGACTAGATCAACACGGATCGTGTCGTCGATCCCTGCGACTGAATTCTGACTGCCGTTCATCGATGCTTCTCCAAACCACGCGATGAGCCGTGCCGATTATGGCCCAGATCCACAAGTCATGCGCCGGGAAGCCGGGAGGTCGTGTCGACCGACGGCACACCCGGAGGAGTTGTCTCTCAACGGTCCTCTGCCCCATCCACAACGTGACTACCCTTGCCGTCGATGCCAACACTTCGATTGTTCGCTCGATTCAGAGAGATCGCCGGAACCGACACCGTCGTCGTCGAAGATGGCACGGTCGGCGAGATCCTCGATCGCGCCGCCACCGAGTACGGATCAGCCTTCGAGAACGCCCTCACGAGCGCCGGGGTCTGGGTGAACGGTGATCCCGTCGACCGATCGGCACCGGTCGGCGCCGACGACGAGATGGCCATCATCCCACCCGTGTCCGGAGGGTCGTACGCCGCACCCCAGACTCGGCCGGCTCTGGCCGTTGATCCGGCGGAGAGCATCCTCTCGGTCATCGTCCTCGCTGCGCTGCTCGTCTCGGCCTGGGTCCCGCTCGAGTGGTTCGTCGTGATCTCGGTCGGTGCCGCCCTTGCCTGGCTCTGGGACCTGGCGGACACCAATTCCGCCGGGGATGAATCCATCAACCTGTACGCCACGCTGTTCGCCCCGACGATCACTGCGGGCGCGACATATGCATGGGGCTACGAGGGATTCGCAGGAGGACTCGCTGCATCCGTGGCAATCGTCGTCTTCTGGCCCGTATTCGAAGAACGCTGGAGAGACGTCGAGACGATCGCCATGACAGCGTCCGTTGCCGTCGTGGCCGCTGCCGGAGCAGGGGCCCTCGTCATGCTGCGGATGATGTCCACAACTGTGGCCCTCACATTCGTACTGATCGTGTCCGTGGCGATCATCGCCGCCCTGGTCACCGCCGTGTACGGAGGCCAGACGATCGATCCGAACATCGGAACACTCGTGGGCGCACTCATCGCCGGACTCCTCGCCGGGGTCGCTACCAGCGAGATCGATCTCGCGACCGGTCTCTTCGCCGCCGTCGCCGTCGCAGCCGGATTGATCGCCGGCCGGGTTCTTGGATCGATGATCCGTTCCGGATCGATCATGCACACGGTTCGGTTGCCCGGACAGCTCACACCGCTGGATGGCCTGTGGCTCGCAGCACCCCTCTACTGGCTAGCGCTGGTGCTCCTCGGGTAATCGGAGGACTATCCGTTCACTGGATAGTGCATTAGCCTGCTCACCATGGTCCTGCACCGCGTTTCGCGCGGCCTCCTACTCATCCTCATCGTCGCACTCCTTGCGGTCGTTCCGATCGGCGCGTCCGCTCAGACCGAAGGTGACGTCGAACGAGCCGAAGACCAGGTCGGTCAAGCCCAGGCGAACACCTCGCAGTCCTATGCCCGGTGGCAGCAGGCGCAGGACGACCTCGAGGCTGCGATCCTCGAACTCGACATCGTCACGAGCCGGCTGGAAAGCCTCGTCTACACGGTCGGCCTCCTCGAAAGCACGATCGTGACGTACGAGGGTGACGTGGATGTGCTCAAGGAGACCGCTCGGGAGCTGTTCCTCGAGGCGTACACGTCGGGTGGCCGCGGGATGGTCACTGCTGCATTCGAAGCCGGCTCTATCCAGGATCTCCTCACGTCACAGCAACTCATGAACAACGCGGCGAGCCGCGATATCGCTGATCTCGATCGGTACCAGGCGGTATCGCGAGAGATGGACCGCCTCAAGATCGAACTCACCGAGAAACAGACGGAACTTGAAGTCGTGGAGGCGGAGACGGCGGCCCTCGCTGAGAAAGCGAGCACGCTGAGCGAGCAAGCACGATCGGTCTACAACCAGGCCAGTGCCGCAGAGAAGCGTGCGATCGACAGCCTTGCTAGGGAACGACGTGAGCTTCAGGCCGCCCTGGCGCTGAAGAAGGAACGCGAGGCTGCAGCGGCAGCAGCAGCGGCAGCCGCCGCCGCCGCAAGTGCCAGCTCCGGAGACACAGCGAGCTCCTCGTCCGGATCCACGGACACCTCGACTGGCAGCTCCTCGACAAGTTCTTCATCCAGCTCTTCTTCCAGTTCCTCATCCAGTTCCTCATCTAGTTCCTCATCCGGATCCTCAGCCAGCCTCGCTCCCTCTTCGACCCCGGACTTCCTCTGCCCCGTTCAGGGCGGAGCGTCGTTCATCGACTCGTGGGGCTTCCCGAGATCCGGCGGGCGTCGTCACAAGGGCGTCGACATGTTCAACAGCCGAAACACACCTCTCATCGCCGTCGTCGACGGCCGCATCAAGTTCTCGTCGAACAGCCTCGGGGGGCGCTCGACTCACCTCTACGCGGCGGACGGCACCGTCTACTACTACACCCACCTCGAGGCGCACCCGTCGAACATCTCCTCCGGTCAGAATGTCACGGCCGGAACCGTCGTCGGCTACCTGGGCAACAGCGGCAACGCCCGGTATACCTCGCCGCATCTCCACTTCGAGATCCGACCGGGTGGGGTCGCCGTCAATCCCTATCCGACCGTGCGCCATTACTGTTGAAACAGGGCACACATGGGGAGCAGCACCAGTGGAACCGCGTAGGAGACGCATCGATCAAGTGACCGATCCGGCCTACGTGCAGGATCTCGACTCTCTGTCGATGGACGAACTCAGGGATCGACGGCGCGTCCTCGACGATCTCGACACGGAGTTCTCGTTCTACCGTCGGATGCTCCACGGCCGGATGGATCTTCTTTCGTTCGAGATGCGGCGCCGGTCCGGCGAGGAGACCCGCACGCTCATCGAGGCACTGCCTCAGATCCTCGCCGATGGGATCGATGGGCCGAGCCGCAACACGATCCCGAGAGATCTCTCCCTGACCCTTCCTGAACTGGTCGGTTCGGGGAACCGGTCGATCGACCGCGTACTGGGAGACGATTTCCTCACCCACCTCCCGAGTTTCGACGACGGGGAACTCGAGGGGATTCAGACGATGCTCACCGAGGCGGAGCAGCAGGTCTCGGCCCAGCGCCGATCCATCTACAACGTTCACGATCGTATCAACGAGGAGATCGCCCGCCGGTATCGCGATGGACTCGCCGACGCGGCCGATCTCCTCAAGAAGCAGTAACCGTCTTGCGGTTCCTCACCGTCCGCACGGGTCTCACCGAGTCGATCCACGACGTAACCGTCTTCGCCACCGACAGGAGCGGGGCCGAGTTGTACCGCTCAGACGACCCCGATCGTCCTCTGTTCTATCGCTCTGCCGTGAAGCCGTTCCAGGCAACGGTGGCGCTCGAAGCCGGTCTCACGCTGCCGGTGGAACACCTTGCGGTCGCGTGCGCCAGCCACAGCGGCTGGCCGGCCCATGTCGCGATCGTCCGCTCGATCCTGAGCGACGCAGGCCTCGACGAGTCGGCTCTCCAATGTCCGGCTGTGTGGCCACTCTCCCAGAAGGCCAGGGATCTCCAGATGCGCCGCGGAGTCGTTGGACCGATGCGGGTGTTTCACAACTGTTCCGGAAAGCACGCAGCGATGCTCGGAGCGTGCGTTGCCCAGGGCTGGCCGATCGAGTCCTACCTCGATCCGAACCATCCGCTCCAGCGACGCATCGTCGATCTCGTGACCGATGCGACCGGGATTCGGCCCGAACCGGTGGGGGTTGACGGCTGTGGCGCCCCGACGATGCGGGGGTCGGTTCGGGGCCTCGCGACTGCATTCGTAGCCTTGAGTTCATCCGAGCGCTGCAGGCCGGCCGCTACGGCGGTTTCCCGGTTTCCCGCGCTCGTCGCCGACAACTCTCGACCGGACGGCAAGCTGGCCCGATGGTGGGGAGGCCCGATCAAGGTGGGGGCCGAGGGACAGATCGGAATCGGTCGCCACGGGATCGGCATCGCTGCGAAGGCCAACGCCGGAGGTCGTGAAGTCGCTGTGGCTGCTGTGATCGCCGCCGCCGACCACCTCGGGTTGGTATCTGACGTGATGCGCCAAGCGCTCGAAGTCGAAGCGGCCCCCCCGATCCTCGGTGGTGGGGTCGCCGTCGGAGCCCTCACCCGCGAGTAGTCGACGTCGGTTCACTTCGCCGTTTCCTTCAACAACGCTCCGAACGTGTTGAGTGCGCGAAACTTCCCGTAGACAAAGTTGCTGACACGGTGTTGTGCACAAGCGCCTGTGGATTCCTGTGGATATGTGGAGAACCCGACACTGCGAACGGCACATAGGCCCAACGAAGGCGAAGTAGACAGCCGCAGAGCGCGAGAAACTCCCTCCCGAGGCCGATCAAGGGGGTTGAACCCGGGTTGCAGTATCCGTATCGTCGGCTATGGATGGCCCAAGGTGCCAGAGCAGTCAGACCTCGTTCGGGGAAGTGCGGGGAACACCTGCAAAGGTTCCTCGGGCCATCTGCCTCCCGAGTCTCTCCCCGGCCGATACCGTCGGTGCCAGGTGATGGTTGAGCAAGCCTCTTCGCAGTACTGAGTACTGAGTACTCAGTACCGGCGCCGCAGGCGGCTAGATTCCGAAGATCAACTGGCGGAGCCTGACGCGCTGGGTGTCGAACGTTTCCAGGTCTACTCGCATCGACCCCAACCGGAGACCCCTCATCTCTTCGCCGTGATGGGTCGCGACCCGCAACGTACCGTCGGTGGACTCGACCACACCAAGACCGAGGCAATGCCCCTGATCGTCTTGCACCCCGACGAGCATGCCGCTGAGTCGGTCGAGATCGAACTCCTCCGGAAGGGTTGGGGCGAACACGGTCGTCTGGACACGCCAGCGCTGAAGGGGTGCGGCGAGAGCCATACGGAAGGCATCAGATTGCCTGTTCTTGCGATCCATCGGAGACGGCAAGGGAGCATCAGGCGGTGGCTCGACCGTGGTGATCTTCGCCGAGAGGAACCGCCGCAGCATCCCGATGATCGGTTCAAGTTCCTCACCACGTTGAAGCGCCACACCGAGAGATGGCTGGGTCAACTCCCACAGGTGATACTTCAGGGTTTGGCCGACGACGCCGCCGACGACGCTGCTGGTATCGACGATCACGAGATCAGAGCGCGAACGGGCCGCTTCAACCAGCGAGGCCACCGCCACGACGTGAGGGAGCACCACACCCTGCGGCGAGGTCGACCCGACGAAGCGCATCTCCGCCGGCGTGACCGATGGATCAAGATCGGAGGGTTGTTCGACGTACTTCACGCCAACGCACCCGGGCGGTCCGGCGACGGTCGACGCGACGTCCCCGTCGACGTACGCAACCGTGCGACCAGCGTCGAGAGCATCGAGGGTGAAGAGTTTCGCGAGGGACGTCTTGCCGGTCTCTGCAGCACCGATGAGCATCACTACGCCGCTCACATCGGCAAGCCGTTCCCGCAGCGCCGCATAGGCCCGACCCGGCACCGCTCACCTCCCTGATGACGAAACGTCAGTGTAGGAAGGAGTAGCTGAGTAGCTGAGTAGC
>JAUXCV010000288.1 GCA_030618675.1 Acidimicrobiia bacterium
TGCAGAACAGCGGCGCGTTGACGGGTGGTCCGAGGGCCTCGCGGCGTTCGAACCAGGCTTCGATGTGGGGGGTTCGCTCCGGAATCGACCCCGACGGTTCGTAGCCGGTCTCCCCTGCCGTGGGGCACGGTGACCGAGCCGATCTCGAGGTTGATGTCTTTGGGTCGTAGGGCGGGCGTTTCGCTGATTCGCAGGCCGGTTCGGTATAGGAGCACGATCAACGCCCGGTGCCTAATCCCGCCGCTCGTCGTCGTCGTACACTGTGCGGCCAAGGCTCGGACTTCGTCGGGGGTGAGGATCTCAGCCGGGTAGGCCTTTCCCTTGGACGCTGGGATCCGGCCGCGGTGGTATCCCGGTTGTGTGACGTCGATCATCGCGACACCGTATGGCACAGCCACCACCGATTCCAGACCCTTGTCTGTTGGTGAGGGGCGGGCCCGTCTGAGGTCGAGGTCGGGCTTGACGACTGAGGCAATCTGACGCACAATGAGTGTGCCGAGGGCAGTAGCCCGAGGAAGCGATCCCGGCTCATCTCCGGACGGAGAGCGGCCGGGATTGGCGCGTCTTACGGGTCGATTCTCCTTACGGCATCAACGATTCCCTCCGTGCGACGGCGCCACGTTCGATCGGCTCCTGCCGCCCAAGCGACGGCATCCGCGACCCAGAGGAGGGGTTCCTCGGACGGACGCATGTGTTCGTAGTCGAGTTGGTCCTTCGCCCCGGTAGCGAGGAGGGCTGCCCGTATGGTCTGCCGGTCCTGTCCGTCGCGCCCTTCCCTGCTCTCCACGACGAGTCTTCGGCCGCCGATCGAGACCAGGTCCCGAACCAGATGCCGCAGACCCTCTTTCCGAGCGGCGGTGTCATCGCCGGAGCACACATAGATCGTGCCTCGTACCCTCATGTCGTTCATCTGGCTGAGGAGAGCTTTGCGCCGTGAAGGCGCCTCATGGACGAAGTGCAATCGCCGCTGACCGGGTAGCAGCATGGCGCGCAGTTCGCGTCTTGAGGCACCCAGGTCGCGAGGATTGACAGTTATGGAGCAGAGGATGTATCTGCTGCGAATGGACTCGTCGACGAACGCGTGCACCAACTCTCCCAGATCTACCAAGCCACACATACACCATGTTGAGGGGGCTTCAATGGTCCTGATTGACTCCTCGCGCGACCGTGGCTTGCGGAACGATCTCCGCGGACGATTCAACATCCGCGTCGATCTGCTGTGCGTTGCCCGGGCAATCAGTCGACTCAATCGGGCCCTGCTCTCGTCCTGCTGAGATGGCGAAACGATTTGACCATTGCGCTACGGGCGAATCGCGAAACACCCGCCGCGCGTTCCGGGTTGGCTATGCCTTTGGACGATTCCCGGCCCCGAACGGTCTTGAAACTTGACGTTTGGACGTTTATCGGTACGATGTGAGGATGGAAGGTACAAACGTAAAGGATCTGGCGCTCCATCTCCTCGCGATGCACGGGCGCCTGACCAGCGGCGAACTCGCCCGCGACGCCGGCGTGTCACGCCAGACGGCGCACGCCGTCCTCACTGGACTCGTCGGTGCCGGCGCCGCTGAGGCGGTCGGGGCGGGTCGCGGCGCCCACTACGTGCCTGCCGAGCTCCGGTCGTACCGGCGGGACGTGGACGACCTCGAGGAGCACCGCGTATGGCACGACCTGCTTCGCGATGAAGCGATGGAGACGATCCAGGATCCTGCCCGGTCTGTTCTGGAGTACGCCGTGACCGAGATGGTCAACAACGTCATCGACCATTCGGGTTCCGGCGATCTCGTGGTGCGGATCGGGGCACGAGATCGTGACATCTTCATCTCCGTCGAGGACACGGGTATCGGCGCTTTCGAGAGGGTGCGAGCGGCCCTCCATCTCGAATCGCACCTCGATGCGCTGGCTCAGTTGTCGAAGGGCAAACTGACGACGGATCCTGAAGCCCACACCGGTGAGGGCATCTTCTTCACATCGAAGGCGGTCGACCGATTCGTGCTCGCTGCGAACGGCATCGAGTGGACGATCGACAACGTGCTCGGCGATGTCGCGGTTGGCGAATCGAACAAGGGGCGCGGCACGGTGATCGGCCTCACGCATGATCCGAACAGCGGGCGAACGCTGGAATCGGTCTTCGGTGAGTACACGTCCGGGTACGACTTCGACACGTCACGCATCATCGTCAAACTGTTCGAGCACGGAGATTCGTTCGTGTCGCGATCGGAGGCTCGACGGGTGGCTGTTGGACTCGAGCGCTTCAGGATCGTGATCGTCGACTTCGGTGGGATTCGACGGGTCGGTCAGGGGTTCGTCGATGAACTCCTCCGGGTGTGGGCGTCGAGCCACCCGAACGTGCGGATCGAGCCGGTGAACATGAACCCCGCCGTTGAGTTCATGGTGCGTCGCGGCCTCGTTGTTGACAGCCCGCGAGATCAGAACACAGGGTGACGTTCCGGCTTGTAGGCCCGAAGGCACCGGCCGGTGAGTCCTCCAAGGGGGCAGCAACTCGTGGGCGTTCTAGCGGTCGGTGCTAGACCCCGTCGAGGCTCCGGACGTAGACGAATGGCTCGTTGCAGACGGCGGTGAGGTCGACGACGAGATGAGAGGAGAGTCTTGAAGCTTGTGCAGGAAAGTCCCGACGGCCGGTGCGGAATCAGGTCGATCGGGACTCCACTCTCGCTTGCCCTTGGTCCCGATGACGAGTTGCGGTGCGATGCGAGATGGGCGAATCGACCATTCGCGGCTGTGCATGGAGATGCTCAACGAGTGCCTATCCGCCGGTGAGGAAGAACAGCGTGGCTCGTGCTGCATCAGGTTCAAGGGAGTAGCGCCAGGCCCTGGTGTCGTCGAGAATGATCTTCGCGCGGCGAAGATAGCGAAGGTCACTC
>JAUXCV010000470.1 GCA_030618675.1 Acidimicrobiia bacterium
ACCTGCTGGACGTCGTTGGTGTTCCGGGTCAGGAGAGACGGTGCGCCGAATCGAGCCATTTCCCGACCGGAGAATTCGATCACGCGGCGGAAGAACGCCGAGCGAACGTCTCGTCCGAACGCCATGGCCGTCCTGGCACCGAAGTAGACGGCGGTGATCGTGACGGCGACCTGAATCAGGGACACTGCCAGCATCCAGCCTCCCATGCGAAGGATGTAGCCGGTGTCGCCGCGAAGGACGCCGTTGTCGATGATATCGGCGTTGAGGCTCGGAAGAGTGAGAGCGGCGAGCGTGCCGATGAGTTGGAGTCCGACGACGATCGCGATCTCTCGCTTGTAGGGCTGGAGGTAGCGCCGGAGGATCTGGATCAGCATGAGGCGGTCGCCTCTCCACCGGGTGCTGCGATGCCATGCAGGAGCATGTCGACGATCTCGGCGGCGCCCGGCTTCTGGTCGGCCGCCATCAGCGGATGCGCATTGGCAAAGACGAAGCCGAGGAACGCAACGGCGGCCCTGTCCGGTTCCACCCGGAGGCGCTCGCGGTGGTGGTCGAAGAGTTCGGTGAGGGCTCTGAGGATGGCCGCGTTCGATTCCGTGATGAACCGGTGTGCACGGGCCGGCTTCCCGGTACCGATCGGCTGCATCGTACGCAGAACGCCGATAAGGGTGCCGATCCGTTCGCTTCGTTCGAGCAAGATGATGGCGATCGATTCGAGTTGGTCTTCCAACGGTGCGGTCGCGGAGATGTCTGCCATCGCTGCTTGGACCGGTGTGGGGTCCATCGTGATCTTCACGGCTTCGATGATCACCGCCGACTTGTCGGGGAAGACGCTGAAGATCGTGCCTTCGGCTACACCGGCGGCATCGGCCATCTCCCGTGACGTGAGCGTCGACCCCTTCTCGAGAAGGAGTGGGATCACAGCCTCGATGATCGCTCGCCGACGGTCGTCCGGTGGGAGCGGTTTGGCGCGGTGCTGGACGGTGTTCACCCGGCGAGTATAACTGAGTGAGGACTCACTCAGTCGCACCAACAATACCCGGGCAGAGCGTTGACGGAGCTCTGGTCGGCGAGGGATCGGCGACTGGTAGCGTTCCGATCGAGATGACCGAACATGAACGGATCGCCGCCGACCGGTTCGGCATCGTGGGAACAAGCAGCCCGCTGCCGGGATATACCGACGAGAACGCGAAGATCGTCGACCGGAACGGCGTCGCGGCCTTGCTCCGAATCTCCCCGTCAGATTGTGACCCCGACGAGATCGCGTTTTCTCAGTCGGCCATCGCCGCAGCGACTGATCTTGAGGTCGAGACCCCCGTCGTCGTTCCGACCATCGACGGTGACGGACGGGCGATCCTGGACGATGGACGGATCGCCCACATGTACACGTGGGTTGACGGCGTCTCGTTCAGCGAGGTCGGCAGTCCCGCGCACCTGGCCGGCGAGATCGGCACCGTCGCCGGCTCGATGGTTGGCGCTCTCCAGAGCCTTCCTACGTGGCCGAAACGGGCCGGCTTCCTGTGGGAGATCACCAACGCCGGTTGGGTCATTCGCGAGCGGATGCCGTCTATCGGCGACGGTCGGCGCAGGAAGTTCATCGGTCGCGTGCTCGATCGGTACGACTGTGTTGATCTCTCCATGCTCCCGAGACAGGTGATTCACAACGATCTGAACAGCGAGAATCTCCTGGTGAGGGATGGCGCCATCGTGGGGGTCATCGACTTCAGTGACGTGGTCGAGTCGGTGCG
>JAUXCV010000051.1 GCA_030618675.1 Acidimicrobiia bacterium
GAGTACGTTCCGCTGCGTTCGCTGCTGGGCTTCATCCCGCAACTCGATCAAGTGCCGAGGGACATGGTCCGTGGCAGCGAGCCTGTCGTGTTCCCCATGACGTTCTCGGAGGACGAGGAGCAGACGCAGTGGCAACTGGGGTCGGTGATCTCGTTCGAGGGTGCCTTCCCCCGGTCCATCCACTCGTTGTCCGATGCCGGTTCGCAACTCATGGTGGTAGCCACGAACGAAAGTTCGTACGGTGAGACCGCTACTTCCGATCAGTTGATCGACATGACGAGGGTGAACGCTGCGGCCATCGGGCAGGATCTCGTTCATGCGGCGATCACGGGCAAGTCGACGTTCATCACAGCGGCGGGCACCGTTGGCGAAACAACCGATGTGTTCACGGAGGGTGTGCTCTACGGAGACGTCGCGATGCGCAGCGCTGGTCCCACACTGTTCACCCGGTTTCCCAACTGGATAACGCTGCTCGCGATCCTCGGTCTGATTGGTGCACTGCTCTGGCCGGGAGAGGGTGGTCTCAAGGCACTCGTGGGTCGTCATCGACCGGAATGACGGACGCTCCGCAAAACAGTTTTGCAATGTCGGGATAGTGCAAATAAGATTGGTGCAACAAATCCCGATCTCCCGCCGACGTCGTTCACCATCGACTCAGCGGGCAGAGTTCAAATAGTCTCCTCGGAGGTCAACCATGTCCGACATCATGAAAGCGTCTCGCCCCCAGGGCCGGTCTCGCCGGCCGAAGACCTATGACGAAGGCCGCGTGTGCGGCACAGACGGCTGCAAGACCGTTCTTTCCCGCTACAACCGTGCGGAGTTCTGCCACACCCACAAGCCCGTCAAGTACCCGCGTCTTCGCGGCGTCCTGACGCAGAACTGAGTCCGAGTAGTCGGTAGTCAGTACTCAGTAGTCAGAAGAGAGCCGGCGCCTTAGAGGCGCCGGCTCTCTCTTTGACTGGGTTGCTGCTGGCTACGACTCGTAGGTAGTGATCGCCTGGTCGAGAATGTCGATGCCCTTCTCGAGGTCGTCGAGCGATACGTTCAACGGCGGAACGAATCGGATGACGTTGTTGTCCGGGCTGCAACTGAGGATGAACAGACCGTCGTCCTGTGCCTGTGCAGAGATCACCCCGAACGCCTCTGTGTCGGGTTCACGATCCTTCTTCACCAGTTCGATGCCGATCATGAGACCGAGTCCCCGAACGTCACCGATCGTTGGGTGCTTCTCCTGGAGATCATCGAATCGAGTGAACGCGAGATCTGAGCGCTCGGCAACACCCGGGATGACTCTCTTCAACTCGTCGACGCCCGCTGCTGCCACAGCACACGAGACGGGATTCCCGCCGAATGTCGTGCCGTGAGATCCCGGTTCCCACTTGGCAAAGATCTCCTTGGAGGATCCGACCGCCGACAGCGGCAAACCGTTAGCGATAGCCTTCCCCATCACGAGGATGTCGGGATCGATCCCGTAGATCTGGCTCGTGAAGAACTCGCCGGTCCGGCCGAAGCCGGTCTGAACCTCGTCGACGATCATGAGGATGCCGTGCTCATCAGCGAGGTCCCGTATGGCCTGCATGAACTCGAGGCTCGCCGGGTAGTAGCCGCCTTCGCCCTGGAGCGGTTCGAAGAGGAACGCTGCGATCTCGTCCGGCATCACCTCGTGTTTGAACATGAGGCGCAACTCGTTGAGGGCGTAGGCGTTGGCATCTTCCTGTGACATGCCCCAGCGGTAGGGGTGGGGGAATGGGGTGACGAACACCGACGGCACGAGAGGGTGGTAGCCGCGCCGGTACTTGGCGCGGGACGTCGTGAACGAGACCGATCCCATGGTGCGACCGTGGAACCCGCCGCGGAAGACGACGATGCCTTGGCGGCCCGAGGTCTTCTTGGCCAGCTTCACGGAGGCCTCGACGGCCTCAGCTCCCGAGTTCATGAAGAACATCTGATCGATGCTGTCGGGCGCGATGTCGATGATCTTCTCGGCAGCCTCGGCCCTCGATTCGAACAGGAACGATCCTCCCGCGTGCCAGAGTCGGGAGATCTGGTCATGCGCCGCGGCTTCGAGGGTCGGGGGACGGTGACCGAGGTTGGTCACTGCGATGCCGCAAGCGAAGTCGAGATATCGTTTGCCGTCGATGTCGGTCACCCAACTGCCGTCACCCTCGACGATGTCGATCTGTGAGTCGTAGGCGATGACAGGGGCGATGAGTTCGCTGAGTCGGGTGGAGAGGTCGATCACGGTATTCCTCCTTGTTCGGGGGTAGGGGGCGTACAGGGTCCAACCGTTGCTACGGAGCAGCGAAGAGGTGGCCGCGATCGGTCAGAGGAGTTCCGAACATGACCCCATTATGCCGTATGGGAGTAGCCGAGTAGCCGAGTAGCCGAGTAGCGGAGTAGCAGAGGAAGAGAAGCTGTGAGTTGTGAGCTGTGAGCCATGAGCAGGAAGTGGGAGTCCCCAACGACAACGGACTACGGACTACTCGCCTTTGAATTCCGGGGTCCTTCGCTCCACGAAGCTTGCCATCGCTTCGGCTAGGTCGTTCGAGTGGAGGAACGCGGCGTTCCAGAGTGCTACGTAGTCGAGAGCCTCGTCGATGGTTCGGCCGTCGCCCGCTCGGAGGACGGCCTTCGTGCCCTGAACGGCCAGCGGGGAGTTCGCCGCGATAGCTTCTGCGGTCTCGATCGCCGCGGCGATCGTGGCGTCGGCGTCGGGCAGAAGCCGGGTGACCAGACCGAGCGAGGCGGCCTCTGCGGCGTCGAAGTCGCGGCCGGTGTAGGCGAGTTCGGCGACGCTCCCGGGATCGATGATCCTTGGGAGGCGCTGGAGTGTTCCTACGTCGGCGACCATCGCGAGTCGGGTCTCCCGGATCGAGAAGATCGCATCGACCGCGGAGTAGCGGATGTCGCAGGCGGTTATCAGATCAACACCAGCTCCGATGCAGTATCCGTGGACGGCTGCGATCACCGGCTTCGGGCACTCGGCCAGTGATGTGAACGTGCGTTGCATCGTCTTGACGAGGCGGCGGGTCTGGGTCCTCTGAGCGACCGGAGAGCCGGGAGACGGGGCAGCAGGGTCCAGGCTGCCGGTGACCATCGCGGGCCCGAATGCCGTGAGATCGAGACCGACCGTGAACGCCGTTCCCTTCGCCGCGATGACCACGGAGCGAATCTCGGGATCGTCACCCAACTCCTCGATGACGGTCGGAAAAGAGGTCCAGAACTCGGGGGCGAACGCGTTGCGCTTGTCGGGACGGTCGAGCCACACGACGGCGACGTGGTTGCTGCGTTCAACGGTGACGGGTGATGTGGGATCCATGCCGGCAGCGTAGCGACCGGGTTCAACCGAACCGGCGGAGTCCTTCTTCGAGGCGCTCCCGTGTGTCGACGCTGAACCAGGAGCGACCATCCTCGCCCCACGAGCGCCAGGTGACTTCCCGGACCAGGTTCACGGTGACCAGATCAAGTGCGCTGATGATCGATCGACATCCGGTGTCAAGGGTCTCGGAGGCGGCGCGCAAGAACGTCGGTCGGTAGACGGCGCAGGTCACCTGTTGCCAATCGGCATCGAACGGTACGACGGCATCGCCTTCGAGGCCCAGCATCTCGCGAAGGGTCTGTGGGCGAAGGAACGGATGATCGACGGCGACGAGCACGATCGTCCTTCCGGGCTCGTGCTCAAGGATGGTCTCCAATCCTGTGAGCGGTCCCCTCGAACCCTGTCTCCGATCCGGGATCGCCGGAACTCCGTTCGGGGCGCTCGTTCTTCCAACCACGATCGGATCACCGACGGAGGCAGCGGAGTCCAGGACGGTGTCGAGCATCGTTGACGAGGCGAACGGAACCGATGCCTTGTCGGATCCCATGCGGGTGCTGTCTCCGCCCGCGAGCACGGCAACGATGGGTCGATCCATGACGCGACGGTAGAAGTGTGCCGAGCAATACGCGTTTCCCGTGTCAGCGAGTATGTGATGCGCCACAGATTCCGAACGGGAACCCGAATCGGACTCTCGTGCGTCATACTGGATGAGGACCGGCGTCGATGCCGGATCGCACCCAACGAGGAGAGACTCTGATGACGATGTCCGACCTGTCGGGGAAGACTCGGATTGTGATGGCGGTCTTGCTGGCCGCCGTTTTGCTGTTGGGGGCGTGCAGTGGCAGCTCCGACGATTCATCCGAAGTCGTCGGCGGCGACGAGTTCGCCCTGCAGCCGACGTCGGTGGTGACGACGGTCGCGATGGCAAGCGAAGACATGGCGGAGGCCGGGGGCGACATGGAAGAGGCGCAGACGATCGCCATCGCCGCGGCCCCCATCGGTACGGACGTGCCCGCCGGACTCAAGGTCATTCGCGACGGCCGGGTGGAACTCAGGGTCGAGCCGGGGACGTTCGGGCAGATCTCGTCACAACTCCGGAGTATCGCCCAGGACCTGGGTGGATACATCACCGCCGGCGAGACGTACCTGCAAGAGATCGACGACATCGACTACACGGTTGGCTGGCTGACCATGCGAATTCCCGAGGATCGCTTCGACGATGCCGTCGACCGGGTGGATGGCCTGGGTGAGCGACTCAGCCTCAGCATGTCCAGCCAGGACGTGACCGAGGAGTACGTCGACCTCGAAGGACGTCTGCGCTATTGGAAGACCCAGGAGGAGTTCTACACGCGCCTCATGGCTGAGGCGACGGAGATCGCCGACCTCGTGACGATCCAGACGCGAATGCAGGACGTGCTGCTGAACATCGAGCAGATCGAGGGGCGGCTTCGCTACCTGGACAACCGCACCAGCTACTCGACGCTCACCGTCGGTCTGACGGAGGTGCCGGGGAGCACACCGATAGGGGATCCGTACGACAAGGGAGTGATCGGAGAAGCGATCGATCAGGCGGCAGCGGTCCTGCTGGCGACGATCGGCGGCCTCATCATCGGTGCCGCATTCGCGCTTCCGTTCATTCTCCTGGCATTGGTCGGCCTGGGAATCTGGATGGCGATCAGGGCAATCCGTCGTCGCAAGCCGGAGACTGAGGAACCATCAGACGGTTGAGGCTCAAGCTGTGAGATCTGATCAGAATCGGGCTCATGGTGGAAGGTCGCCCGTTCCTCTTCTGCCTTTGCGCTTGATGTGACTATCGATTCCGCCGCATTCCGTCGTAGCCGGCACGGCTACAGTTCCGCAGATGGAGATGGCTGACAAGCGACGGAAGTCGCTCACCTTGCTCGCAGCAATATCGGATGTGATCCGCAGGGAGACCGAGAGCACCCTTCGAGAGTTCCTAGAAGGAGGAACATGGGGTGACTCGGAGTTGCTCGGGACCATCTACTTCGACTACGACGGCAAGGTACGCCCGTCACAACTCGTCGGTCTTGCCTATACGACTTCGGCAGGAGTGACCGGGAGCTTGCGGCGCCTTGAGGCCCTCGGATTCATCGAACGGAGACGGACCGAGGAAGACCGGCGAGTGTTGCTGGTGTGTCTCACCGATCTCGGGAGAGAGAAGACCGAGCAAGCACTTCCATCATTCCAGGAACTCGCCGACGAGCGACTCGGCGACTTGTCGGACGACGAAGTCAACTGGCTCTTCGACTTTCTCAAGGAGCAACTCGGGTCCTAGTGAGCGCGCACATGGGTGATCCGGGCCCGATCGCCCAATGCGCTGCAAACTGCCGGTTCGGAGCGGCTCATAGATGCTCTTCGGAAATGAGCGGGGTCGGCTGGAACCGGGGGGACTGCAGGCAGTAGTACGTCGTACGTACTACGCACCACGTTCCGAGGCTTCACCCGACTCACTACCGGCTTCGCCACACCCCGCCCAAATCCGAAGAGCCGGAAAAGGCATCTGGCTGGTTCGCTCAGGTCAGCAGATCGGGCTTTCTCGGACTCAAGGATCAGAGTTCTCTTACGCGAGCGTGAACGGCGGGTACTCGTCGGTGAGGGCGACCGTCCAACCCCACGCCCGTGCCCACCAGCGCTGGTAGTTGAGGACGAACTCGTGGATGCCGAGTGGCAGCCGGCCGGTGAACACAACGATGATGTAGCCGACCCATGCGACGAGGAGCACTCCGAAGCTCATCAGGAAGAGGATCAGGAAGTGCGGAAGCGCCGCGATTGAGCGGAGGAGCACGATGCCAAGCATCGCGAGGAGGCGACTCTGTGGCTCCGGCGCCGGCTCGACCGAGACCGTCACGGCGTGCCCTTGTTCCACCCCGAAGGTCGGGTAGGCGTCGGTGATACCGGCGTACCAGGCGACAACACGGGTGATCCATCGGAGGAAGACGAGTTCAAGGCGGCGGACCAGATCCGGTAGTCGACCGTTGAAAGCGATGCCCCAGTATCCGATCCATGCCACGATCTGGATCATCAGGCCGAAGAGAAACAGCAGGATGATGTGCGGCAGGAGGAGAAGCGCCTTGATGAAGACGATCCCGGATGCTGCGAGCCAGCGATTCCGCTCCTCGTCGTCAACCGGGAACTCAACGGTGATCGGGTATGTTGGGGGTCCACTCATTGGCGCAACGGTACTTGGTCCGTGGTCTTTCGTCAGCCCCAGTGCGTTTCCCTGTAGCGCAGCAGTTCGTCGGCGAGCAGTCGCCTGGTCGAGTTACCGATCCTGACGTAGAAATCGGCAGTTCGGGGCCCTTTCGGCGTGTCGAGGAAGACGGGACGGTCGGATGCCTCGATCTCGACCCGGCAGACGTCGACTCCCGCGATCGGCTCGAACAACACGGTGACTCGTGTCGCCGCCGTCTTGCCCAGGGTCCGCTGCAAGTGATCGATGAGCCAGAGTTGGAAGCGGTCGTGATCGGCGACCTTCCCGAGACTCAGGTCGTTCTCGAGGCCCGTCGGTTCGCCCTCGTCGTCGACACCGATGAGGAGGGTGCCCCCGTCGGCGTTCAGGAAGCCGGCGACGGTCTTGGAGATCACCATCTCCAACTTCTCGTCTCGCTGTCGTGTGTGGGTGTTCCACCTGGCCGTCTGCTTGAACTCCACCCGGTCGGTCTCGCCACCGGCGGCGATCTGCGGGGAGCCTCTGCGTTTCGGCTTCCGGATTCCCAGGCGGTCCATCACCACGAGGACAAGGGCGAGGACGACAACGGATCCGAGGATCGACCCGACGACCGCCCAGATCCCGAACTCGAAGATCTCCCGACCAACCCCGACCCAGTTGCCGATAAGTGCCCCGAGACCGGAGCCGGCGATCCCGACGATCGTTGTCTCAGCCCATGAGAGCGGTTGACGACCGGGCAGGATGAGCCGCGCCAGCCAACCGAACACGGTTCCGGCGGCAAGTACGGCGAAGAAGAGGAAGGCGATCTGCATTTGCGGGGAGTGTATTGGTTCGGTGAGAGCACCGGAAGAACGGACCCGAGGAATCTTGTCGCCCACCGGCCGGTACTCGATGGTCTAATGGGGTGAGAGTCACGGAGGGACTGTGGAAGCCGATGAGCGACAAGCGTTCACCCGATTCGTCAAGGAGACGGAGCCGCGACTCTCGTACGCACTCGCCGCAGCGTACGGGTTGGAAGTCGGGGCGGAGGCAACAGCGGATGCGCTGGCGTGGGCTTGGGAGCACTGGGAGACCCTCAAGGACAAGCGCAATCCTGCCGGCTATCTGTACCGGGTCGGTCAGTCGAAGGCCCGGCGGTACTACCGCCCCCAGGTCCTGTTTCCGTCACTGCCGGCGTCCGAAGTCCCCACGGTCGAGCCGGGCCTCACGAACGCTCTGGCCAGCCTGTCGAAGAACCAACGGGTGGCTGTCGTGTTGATCCACGGGATGGACCACAGCGAACGCGAAGTAGCCGATCTGCTCGGCATCTCCCGCTGGTCGGTGAGGACACACGCCGAGCGCGGACTGAAACGGATACGACACGCATTGGGGGTGAGCGCAGATGCCACGCCCTGAGGCGCAACTGCGTGAGTACTTCGATGCCGGCGTCGAGCGGGTCTCCGCCGAGGACGTCATCGCTCGGTCGAGGGTGAGCGAAAGTGGGCTTCAGCCACTCCGCGCGAAGCGCAACCTCAAGCCTGCCTGGGCGGCGGTTGGGGCGTTCGCGGCGACGCTCGTCGGTCTCGGAGGCCTGGCCTCCGTCCTGAAACTCACCCCACGCATCGCCGGCGAAGCAGGAGCAGGTGCCGCGGAGACCCTGGAAACCGGCGGGGGCGCGATCGGCGTCTGGCTGATCGCAGCGGTCGTCGCGGCCGTGGCTGCGGGGTTGACAGTATGGGTGGTCCACGGATCAACGAAGCGAACAGAGCACGAAGAAGTGATCGAGTCCAGGCAAGGAAAGGTGAGGGTCATGGAAACCATCGAGAGAACCGATACCGAAGATCGAACGACCGAGAAGACAGGACAACCGACCCGCTGGCCGATCATAGTGATCGTGATCATGGCGATCGCCCTGGTCGGACTCATCGCCTGGATGACCTTGGCGATGCGCCCCAACAGCCCCACGGCCGCCCCGCCCGAAGTGCAACAACTCATGGAGGACTATTCCGCCGCATTCAACGCCTACGACGCCGACGCCATCGAGGCAGTGGTGACCGACGGCTTTGAGATGCACGGGAACCTGGCCAGCGGGTCACTGAGTTGGGCGAACGACATGGAGAGTCTGAGATCGACTTTCCTTCCGATGCTCGAGGGATGGGAATGGAACAATCCCTACGACGGGCCCTACTACGCGGTGGGTAGCGAATCCACCATGTTCATTTCCTCGGAGGGTGGTCGTATGACGGCGACCAGCGGCGACTATCCGGACGGCGACAAGGACTCGGTGTCCCTTTTCCGGATCGTCAGAGAGGGAGATGAGTGGAAGATTGCAGAGCACTTCACCGCGTTCCAGAACTGAACTCAGGGCAGGAGCGCAGGAGAGCGGCTTCCGACACACACCCGGTCCCCCCGTTCGAAAGCGGGGGGACCGGTCGTGTGTCTCCCCACATGGTCCGGGTCAGTCGATCGGATTGTCACGGTTCAAGCTCTCAGAGCCCCCTCAGCCTCCTACGTCGGCACCTCCCCCACTTCGCCTCAATCCACGGACTCTGGAGAGATCGGCGCCTCTCCACATGTCCCCTCGGCCGAAGGACGGGGGGACGCGGAGGAGCGCAGCGACGACGCAGGGGGGCATTCCTCCGCAGGA
>JAUXCV010000186.1 GCA_030618675.1 Acidimicrobiia bacterium
CGGTCTCGAGGACGGCGAGTCTGCGGGACAGGGCGTCGTAGGCGTGTTCGATTTCCTGCATCTTGCCGACCAGGGTGAGCGCCCCGAACACGGTGGCGTCCCCGATCTCCGCCCGCAGATCCATGCCGAGCGACGTGAACGACGTCCCCGGAGCTCCGCCGACCGCCTGAGCGTTAGGCCACGCCGGATCGATGTCCGCCAGCCATTGCACGTTCGGCTGGTGCGCCGTCCCGGTCCATTCCTCCGCCCACAGCTCCCAGGTTTGGACGCCGGTCCGGATGACGAGGGCGTTCACGACCGGATGACCCCGATCTATGACGCCGACCACGCCGAGCTTCGCTATGTCGAGCATGACACCGGAGCCCGGTGTCGCCTCCCGGTGCTCGACCGGGAGCCACTTCGCCTCACCGATCGTCATAGCCCGGAGAGCCCCGACCGATACGGGCCCGTCACCGAACGACTCGACGTCGCCGATGTCGATCCGCCAGCGTTCGAGCTCGACGATCTTCGCCGTGTTCGCCGTCAGCGCCGTTTCGCCGGCCGTCATACGGGTTTCGAGGCCCGAGTGCATCTGCGTCCAGCCGGTGCCGGTGTGGAAGATGTGCGTCGAGCCGTCATCCTCCGTTATGTAGGCGTAGCCGTCCGGAGGGTTCGCCGGCAGCGCCGCAGCGTTCGCTACGACACCGTCGATCTGGAACCCGGACGACAACGCCGCGACCTGATGCTCGAGCGTCCCCTGAGACGCCTTCAAGGCGTCGTCCAGATCGAACGACGATGAGACGAACGCCCGCACGTCGTCGGCGTCGATAGCGCCCGTCGTGTTGTCCGGGAACCGTCCCAGCGTCGTCGATCTGTCCTCAGCCACCATTGCCTCCTAGTCGCAGTGCGTGTGGATCAACGCCCACAGCTCCGCTTTCGTCATGTGCTCAACCGCATCCTCTTCGTGTCCCCACTCGTCCTCCAAGAAAGCGACGAGTTCCGCTTTCGTTGCGGACCCTCCCGGCAGACGGTCACAGGGCGACTCGTCTGCCGGAGGTGCCGGGTTACTGGGCGGCGCCCAGAGACTCGGCGGATACGATTCCTCGTATGGGTCCGGGTACGTCATCAGGCGCTAGGTGCGAGCTTGATGATGGAGTTGGAGAACGGCGACGGCCTGTGCGGTGCCAGCATCGCCGACACGGCGACCTGGCGTCCCAGCACGGACGGTTCCACAACCTCGAGGAGCGGCAGCGGGAAGTACCACGCTTCGAGCAGTGAACGGTTCCCGACGTAGATCTCGGTTCCCGTGATCGCCGGGGTGATGATCGCATGCATCCCCGCCACACTCGTCGTGAACGTGTTCGCCGTGGACTGGCCGGGGGCGTTCGCTGCACCGATGAACGGGAACAGCGGCCTTCCGGCAGCGTCAGCCAACGAACCCAGCTGGGCGAACCCGAGCGGCCCCATCAGCATGAACGACGCAGCCTCATGACTCGACGTCATGACCTTGGCGGCGGCAGCGTAGATCGCTTTGAGCGTCGCCGCAGCGTCAGCATCGGCTGCGAGGGTCTCCTTGCCGGTCGTGGCTGCCACCTCGTTGATCGCCGCCAACTCGAGCTGCCAGGCGAGACGCCTCCGCAGATGGTTGATGATGATCTGCAACGAGCCGGGCTGGAGTGAGATGAGCTGTTGCGAGATGTTCAGATATCCGCCATATGTGACCGGCGAGAGTGTCTCGCTGGCGACGGTGAACTTCTTCGAAACCAGTTCGGCCTTCTGCTTCGACTGCTCCGCAACGCCTGTGGCGAAGTCGGGGTCGTCGATGTACGGGCGTGAGAACGCAGCCGATGGGATCCTCGACCAGCCGAGCCAGTTCAGGAACGGCATCCCTGACGGGTACGGATCGACGATTGCACCAACGGACGGTGCGATCACCAAGCCACCGAGGTCTCCTGCGGTCGGCGTCGTTGCCGCTGCCGTCGTCCCCATGTGCTCTGCGGCACGCATCTGCATCGAGAAGCGACGCTTCGACTCGGGGTCGGACTGGTGCAACATGTCGTACATTGCTTCGCCGGCGTTTCGGTAGGCGAAATCTTCAGGCGACTTGGAACCGATCTTGCGGACCTTCGCAGCGATCTCTACCTCTTGGGAGAGGTCGTCGGCGAGGACACCGATACGCAAGTCGATCTCGGCGATCCGTTTCTTGGCGTCTTCCATGTCGGAGACCTCAGCTGGCGAGAGTTCCCGTCCCTCATCGGTCGCAGCTTCGATCGTTTTCTGGCGCACCGCCACGATGGCGTCCCGCTCGTCACTCAATCTGTCAAACATCACATTCATCAGCAAACCCTCCTGGGCCTAATACTCGTTTGTGCTGGAGGGTGCCGGACTGGAGGGTGCCGCTAGGTGCGGGGTGCTCTCTGCGGGGTGCTCGTTTGTAGAATCAACAGTTCAGCCTTCGCAGCATCCAACAGCGGCGTAGGCAAATCGGGGAGGTTGGCGAGTTCGTCGGTGCGGACAGAGGCGATACCTGCGCCGCCGTAGGCCGGCGTCGGTGTCACAGCGACATGGTCGAGATGCACACTCAGGCGTTCAACGACGCCGTCAACGACACGGTGCTTCAGATCCTTGAATCCGACAGACATTCCGGAATGTGACGTTCGCAGCATGGACTTGATCTTGTCGAGCTGCGGGTCGCCGTCGTAGAGGGCGAACGTCGCCCACGCACCGTCGGCACGTTCCTCGATGGCGGTTGCGTAGCCGATCGTGTCGGACACGCCGCCACGATGGTCGATGTTGAGGCTGACGGCCCCGGTCCAACCCCTCGCTGCGAGGCCGTGGATCATGCGTTGGAACGCACCGTGACGGAACACTTCACGGAACCGACCCACTTCCCCAGTGTCGGGGTGAGCGTCCGTCACGGTAACGACCTCGTCGAACGGAGCGATCCTGCCAGTCACCTGACCGGCGTCACCCAACTTGAGGGTTACGGTGCGTAGGAACAGGTCTGTCATCCCATCATCACCGCCTGCTCGGTCTCGCCATCTGTCGGCGTTTCTTCCTTCGCCCGGAGATCTTCGATGTCACGGATCTCGGCGGCGGTCAAGACACGCCCAGTGGCGTCCTCGAGGCCGTGGAGCTTGATGTACGTGTCGGCACGGTCGTCGATGCCTGGACGGACGTATTCGTCGGGGTTGAAATGCAGCACCTGGCCGTGCGGCAACGCCCATCCGGTGATCGCCTGCGCCAACTTCCTCGTCGCCGGTCTGAGCAGCGAACGCCAGTGATAGTCGAAGATCATCGACACGTTCTGATACACAAGGCCACCGCCACCCTGAGACAGACCCATCTGATACGGCTGAACACCCAAAGCGATCGAGATGCGGGTTTCGTCGAAATCCCGCTGCTCGAGTAAAGCCATCTCCCGAGGCGACACAGACAACGCCTCCAACGTGAACCCGCCGGAAGTGATCGCTGGGGCACCGTCCCTCCTCGACTGGGTCGAAACCCACTGGGACCGCAGATCGGCGACCTCGTCGGCGGTCAACTCATGCGGCGAGTTGAGGACGCCCCACGGTACGCCGCCTCTAACAGCCAGGTTCTCAGCGTGAAAGCCAGCCGCATAGGCAGCAGACACGTTCCCAGCAACAGCCTCAAGAGGCGAATGTCCCCTAAGTTCTCCGGGCCATTTCGCATACGGAACATGTAGCACGTCTCCACGGTCGAGACGGATCACACCGGCGTCGTCGCCGAAGTCGTCGAGCCACTGGACGAGCGTATAGACGGGATAGCCGTCGGAGCCTCGCTGCACATCGACCATGTCGGGGTTGAGTACGGCGAAGTTGCGGACCGTGCCGTCAGCGTATCGACTCAATGCCCAAAGGAACACTTCGCCCCTGCGCTGATACGACCACCATGCCTGCTCCAACATCTCGGTCCAGCCCGAATACAGGCCCGGAGCCGGGTCGGTCGGCCATTCCGGCCCCGGATCCCTACGAACATTCCCCTGCTTGACGTAGACGGGTAGAGAGGCCGCAATGCGAGAGTTCAGGTCGATGCATGAGAACACGATCGACACCCTCGACGACAGCTGGCTGGTCAGGTTCGACGGGACCGCCCAACCGACGGGCCAACCGTCCCACGCTTCAGCGTTCGGAGGTGCCGGGAGTGCCTCGTTGTACATGACATGCGTATCACCGAAGCCCGGAGGAACATTGGGGCCGACGGTCGGATACGGCGGATTGGGGTTGGCATCA
>JAUXCV010000014.1 GCA_030618675.1 Acidimicrobiia bacterium
GACCCTGATGGCCTTGCCTATTCGGCCGTCGGCCGTGCGTCGGTTGTCCTCGTGGCGGCTCCCGGTCCCAGCCCCAGCATCAACGTGACCGCCAGGTCGGAAGGAACCTGGGGCAACGATCTGTTCATCGGTGTGGTCCATCCGGATGCGACCGACAACACCACGTTCGGCCTGACCGTGCGCGAGTACGACGGCGATCGGCTCGTCGCGATGGAGAGTTACGACTGCGTCAACACCACGACGGGTGACGCCGGCAACATCGCCACCATCGTGAACGCAGCATCCGATCTCATAGAAGTCAAGATCGATGCCGCAGGCACCAGGCCCGGTTCGTCCCGGGTCGATGCCGACGTGGCCCCCGCTGTCGGCGAGGCGAACACTGTCAAGCTGGACGACCTCGGCAAGTCGGTTCTGACACGGCTCGCCGGAGGGTGCGATGGTGCAACACCGGGATCCGCGGTGTGGATGGGCAGGGCGTCCGGTGCGATCGTGGGCAGCGAGGTTGACGGCTCCGGGATGTTCGCTCTGAACCGGATAGCGCCTGAGATCTTCAACATCATGTGCATCCCGGCTGCCGCTGAACTGGACGAGGCAGGCACGTCGGCCGTGTACGCGGCGGCGCTCGGGTACTGCAAGGACAAGCGTGCGTTCCTGATCGTCGACCCGCCGGCCGGCATGAACACGAGTGAGGGCGTGCGGGGCTGGGGGAACCTGCCTCGAGACGGGAACGCAGCGTCCTACTTCCCGCGGCTTTCGATCGGTGACGCCCTGAGCGGAGATGGCCCCCGGGAGTTCGCATCCAGCGGCACCGTGGCCGGCATCTACGCCCGGACCGACGTTGAGCGAGGCGTGTGGAAGGCGCCGGCCGGTATCGAGACACGGCTTCTGGGCGCCAATCTTCGGCTGTCCCGGGCTCTCACCGGCGAGCAGGCCGGTGTCCTCAACGCCCGAGGTGTCAACGCGCTGCGCAACTTCCCGCAGTACGACAACGTCGTTTGGGGTGGTCGAACGCTGGCCGGGGCTGACGGGACGGCATCGGAGTGGAAGTACGTCCCGGTGCGACGCACAGCGCTCTTCATCGAGGAGGCGCTCATCCAAGGTCTGCAATGGGTCGTCTTCGAGCCGAACGACGAACCTCTATGGTCTCAGATCCGTCTGAACGTGGGCGATTTCCTGCAGAACCTATTCCGCAAAGGTGCCTTCCAGGGAGCCAAGCCCGACGACGCCTATTTCGTGAAGGTCGACGGGGGAACGACGACGCGGGCGGACATCGAGGCAGGCGTCGTGAACGTCGTGGTTGGTTTCGCGCCGCTACGACCTGCCGAATTCGTCGTGATCAAGATCTCGCAAAGGGCGGGACGGCTCCAGGCATAGGAAAAGCACCGTGCCGTTGGACCTTGTGATGAGATCTGAACTGAGCGATCCTGAGCGATTCAGGTGCCCGGCACCGACCGGATATCCGGGAGTCCCCGGTAGCGCTCCGCGTAGTCGATCCCGTATCCGACGACGAAACCCTGCGGGATCCACAGGCCCATGTAGTCGGACGGTGTGGCGCCTTCCCGCACCAGCAACGAGCATGTCTTGACCTCAGCGGGATGCCCGGCGAGGACGCGATCGCAGACGAAGTCCAGCGTCAGGCCGGTATCGAGGATGTCCTCGACCAGGATGACCGTCCGATCGGTCACGTCATGCTCGATGTCCTTCGTGATCTCCACAGCCCCCGACGAGACGGTGCCCTTGCCGTATGACCGGGCCCGGATGAAGTCGATCTGGACCGGGATCGTCATGGCTCGAACCAGGTCGGCGAGGAAGATGAATGAACCGGTCAGGACGCCGACGAGAATCGGTGTTTCGTTGGGGTAGTCGGCAGAGATCTCGTTGGCTATCCGCTCGACGGCGGCAGCGATCTCGTCTTGGCTGAAGCGGGGTTCGAGTTCCATGAGACGATTCTACGTCACGGGTCCCCGGCGATGCGATATGTTCGTGGTGAGGCAGAAGAGGAACACGAACGAGTAGTCGCTCAACCCCGGATGGGTTCCGGGAGGTGGCTCTTTACGAGACCTGGCCCACCGACGCTCGTCCGTAACGATCATTGAGATGACCGAGCTGCGTCGCGATCCCATCGTCGGCGATCTGATCTGGGAGCACGCGCCACTGCCAGTTCGCGTCGGTCGTCCCCGGTTCGTTCATCCGGGCGGCTGAACCGAGGCGCAGCAGGTCCTGCAGCGGGGCGATCGCGAACACGGCCCGTGAGTTCCAGAGGCCTTGGAGGAATCCGGCCACCGGATCCTCGGGATCGATCGAGAGGTAACGGGCCGCGAACTCGCGCTCACTCTCGGGCGCGGTCCTCCACCAGCCGAGTGTCGTGTCATTGTCATGCGTGCCCGTGTACGCCACGGTCTTGACCGGGTAGTTGTGGGGGAGAAACGAGTCGCTCTCGTCGGTCGAGAACGCGAAGGTCAGCACGCGCATCCCGGGGAACCCGGTCTGGTCGAGAAGTTCCGGCACCTTGGCAGACAGATCTCCGAGGTCCTCTGCGATGATCGGCAGAGCACCGAGTCGTTCCCGGACGGCATCGAAGAACGCCATCCCCGGCCCGTCGCGCCACACCCCCTCGATGGCGGTCTCAGCGCCCGCAGGGATCTCCCAATAGTCGGCGAACGCCCGGAAGTGATCGATGCGCGCGATATCGGCGATGTCGAACGTAGAGCGGAGTCGGTCGGCCCACCACGCATATCCGGTCTCGGCGTGGTGATTCCAGTCGTAGAGGGGGTTTCCCCACAGCTGCCCGGTTTCCGAGAAGTAGTCGGGTGGGACGCCGGCCACAACGGTCGGCCGGCGCTCTTCGTCGAGGAGGAAGCGTTCGGGTGATGCCCAGACGTCGGCAGAGTCGCCCGCCACGAAGATGGGGACGTCACCGATGATCCGGACGCCGCGATCGGCCGCATGACGGCGCAGGGAATCCCACTGACGGAAGAACAGGAACTGTGAGAAGCGGACCAACGAGATGGCCCCGTCATGCTGTCGTCGGAACGACTCGATGGTGCCGGTCTCTCGAAGGCGGAACTCGTCGGGCCAGTCCTGCCACGATCCGCCGCCGAAGGCGGTCTTGATGGCCATGAACAACGCGTAGTCGTCGAGCCAGTTCTTCTCGTTGCCGAAGCGCTCGAAATCATCACGCAGCAACGGGTCGCCGTGCCCGGCCTCGAAGCGGGCGAACGCCTCGGTGAGGATCTGCCTCTTCCACGGGATCACCGCCCCGTAGTCGACGTGATCATCCGGGAAACCGGGATCAGGCGGCAGGTCGATGAGTCCGTCGATCGCGAGGAGGGCGGGCGAAACGAGGTTGACGTTGCCGGCGAACGCGGAGAAGCACTGGTACGGCGAATCCCCGTAGCCGGTGGGACCCACCGGGAGGATCTGCCACAGCGAAGTCCCGCTCCCGGCAAGCAGGTCGACCCATCGGTGTGCCGCAGGTCCGATATCGCCGATCCCGTAGGGCCCGGGGAGCGAGGTGGGATGTAGGATGACGCCCGATGAGCGGTCGTCGCCGCCGAGTTCTTGCATGCCCCCATTGTGCACATGCGACGGCCGCAGTTCTCAATCCTGGAGGAACGGTGGAGACGATCCCGCATCTGGTGCTGGCGAATGCGCAGCGATTCCGCGACGAACCGGCACTACGGCGTCGCGTCGGCGGCGCCTGGGAGACGATGACGTGGGGTGAGTACGGTGCGTCGGTGCGACAGGTCGCCGGGGCCATGATCGCTTCCGGTATCGAGGCGGGAGACCGGGTTGCGATCATCTCGTACAACACGCCGGAGTGGGTGATCTTCGACGTCGCAGCGATGGCGATCGGGGCCGTCCCCGTCGGGATCTACTTCTCGAGTTCTGAAGAAGAGATCGCAGAGATGCTCGAGCGAAGCCGAGCGAGGATCGTTCTCGCCGAGACGGCGGCGCACGTTGAGAGGATCGACGCGGCAGCCCATCCGTCTCTTGACCTGATCATCGGTGTCGACGACGCACCGGGAGACGCGATCTCATGGTCGTCGTTCCTCGAGCGAGCCGAACATGCGGACGACGGGGCTGTCGACGGCCGGCTTTCGGCCCTGCGCCCAGAAGATCCCGGAACCATCATCTTCACGGCCGCCGGACACGGCAACACGATCGGAGTCGTGCTCACACATGACAACCTCTTCTTCACGTCCTGGTCGTCGATTGAACTGTCGGGCGCCGACCTCTCCGACAGCGCCCTCTCCTATCTACCGCTCAGTCACATCGCCGAGCAGATCTTCACGATCCTCGCCCCGGCCCAGGTTGGTTACAGCGTCGCGTTCGCTCAATCCCTCGGACGGGTTCGGGTCGATCTCCCCGAGATCCAGCCAACGATCTTCTTCGGCGTTCCATTGGTGTGGACCGGGTTCGAGCGAGCGGTCCGCAAGCAGATCGCCGGTCTCGGCGGGTACAAGCGGAAGATTGCCGACTGGTCGATGGCTGCAGCGCGTCAGAACCTCGCGATGCGGAACGAAGGACGGACGCCCGGTGTGTTTCACCGAGCAAGGACAGCGATCGCGCGGCGGATGTTCACCGATCCGGCGAAGACCGCAATGGGCTTCTCGCGCACCAGGATCGTGTACAGCGGCGCCGCATCGGCCGATCCCGAAGGACTCGAGTACCTGGCCGGTCTCGACGTTCCCATCCGTCAGGTGTACGGACTGTCGGAGGCGACCGGCCCATCGTCGGTGACCAGGGAGGGAGCCGATCGGTACGGCACCGTCGGCTATCCCATGCCCGGAGTCGAGATCTCGCTGGCCGAGGACGGAGAGATCCTGATACGAGGAAGGAGCGTCTTCTCCGGCTACCTCGACGATGAGGAGGCGACGCGGTACGCCCTGAGGGATGGCTGGCTCCACACGGGTGATCTCGGCACCATGGGGGAGGATCGTCAGCTCACGATCAGTGGCAGGAAGAAGGACATCGTGATCACGACCGGTGGCAAGAACGTGTGCCCCCGTGCGCTCGAGGTTCTCCTGATGGAGGACCAGGCGATCGTGGATGCGGTCGTGGTCGGTGACGGCTACGACCAACTCGGCGTCCTTGTCGCGATCGAAGAGGGTTTCTCCGAGGACCCGGATGAGGCGCTTGCCCATGTCCGATCTGTGGTGAAGACCGTGAACCAGCGGTTCGCCCGGGCCGAGCAGATCCGACGCGTCGGTCTTCTCCCTCGATCCCTGTCCGTCGAACTGGGGGAGAGGTCGGCATCCGGAGAAGTGCATCGAAACACGGTCGTCGACCACTTCGCGGATGAGATCGAAGACCTGTACCGCTAGCCGGGGACCCGGCGGTAGCATCGTCGGTCCTATGACCGATACTGAAACACCCGTCATCGAGATCACCGAAGAAGCGTTGGGGACGATCCTCGAACTCCGCGAAGCGGAAGAGATCGACGACCTTCACCTTGCGCTGCGGATCAGCGGAGTCGGTGCGAACGGGTACGTGTATGAGACGGCGTTCGTTCGTGGTGGCGACGTGTTCGCCGCCGATCACGTGGAAGAGCACGGAGGTCTTCCGATCGCCATCTCGGCGGGATCGGTTGAGGATCTCCGGGGTGCCGTCCTCGATCTGGCGACCGCCGGACCGTCGGCCGGTCTCGTCATTCGGAATCCGAACACACCCAGCCCGGGCCTTGGCCTTGGAGGTGAGATCGAACTCTCCGGTACGCCGGAGGAGAAAGTCCAACAGCTTCTCGCCGAACAGATCAACCCTGCGATCGCTTCGCACGGCGGTATCGCCAGTCTCGTGTCGATGGACGGCTCCCGGGCCATGCTCGAGCTCGGTGGCGGATGCCAGGGGTGCGGACTTGCCGCGGTCACGCTTCAGGACGGTATCGAGAAGGCGATTCTCGAGCTGATACCGGAGATCACCGAGGTGATCGACGTGACCGATCACTCACTCGGAGCGAATCCCTACTTCTAACCTCCGGCGTGCTCGGTAGCGGAAACGATCCCAGGGGTCCGTTGCTTCATAGACCGGCCGCGAACGGTGGTCACTCGGTCATTTCGTACGGGGGTGCGATGGTTTCGAGAGTCGACGCGGATGCCTGGACCATCCGAAGGTCTTCGAGAGCGTCCTCGATGTCGGCGAGGAAGCCGTCCCGGTCGTATTGGTCACCGTCATCGAGCAAGCCGGCGTTGTCGGCGAGCGCGATCCCTGAAGCGAAGAGTTCGGTCGAGAGCGCCTCGGGTGTGCTGATCTTTCCCTGGGCCGCGTACTGTCGGCCGAGGCGCAGTGCCCGCGATTGGACCGTCTTCGTGTCGAGGGTCTCTGCGGGATCGGCCTGAGCGATCACCGCAGCAACGATGCGATAGGCCTCAAGGAAGGGCACGAGCACGGCCGGGCTCGTCGCCGGCGCCAGCGACGCGAATACTGTTTCGAGGTCGCCGTTGTTGACGCGTTCGATGCCGTCGGGGCATTCGAGGAGGAGTTCCTCGATGATCGAGTCGCGGAATCCGTCCCGCCCCTCGAAGAAGAAATCGAACTTGAGGATCGCTCGCCATCCGAAGGCTCTGGCAAGGAGTTCTTCCATGCCCGAGGTTCCATCTCGCAGCATCCCCGCGACGGCGACCTCGAGGATCGATCCGTCAACAAAGAAGTGGATGATCGTGTTGCGGTAGTACGCGGCGGCAAGGTGCTGATCCTGCTCGATGACGTAGACGACATCGGTGAGACCCTCGACCCTGGACACGACACTGCTCGTGACGAGTTGTTCGAGAGCGACCTCGACTGCCCTGGGCGTGACGGCGACGACGGGAACGGTGGTTGGGAGATCTCGCTGCTGGACGTAGTCGAGGAACGGCTCGAGAGCATCGACGGCTTCGTCGATGGTGAGCCCCTCGCCCGGCCGACTCAGAAGTGCCAGCGTCACCAGGCTGATCGGTGTGATGGCCGTAGCGTCGTTGATACGGTTCGAGATCTCGAATGCCATCTTGGGAATGATGTAGCGACCGCGCTCTGTCGTGAGATCGGTTCCCATCGGCAACGTATCGCTCAGCGAGAGGGGCTCGCCGAACCGAACGTGCACCGACCCGTAGCGACGGTGCAGGTTGCTGATGAATCGCAGGGCCCAGGCGAAGCTCTCCTGTTCCTTCTTTCCCCCGAGTTGCTCGGTTGCATACGCCCCGATGTCCGAGATCTGGTCGTAGCCGATCGAAACCGGGATGAAGACGATGTCATCGACGAGTCCCCGCAGGTAGGTGTCGACCACGTACGAGAGCATTCCGAGGCGAGGCGAGCGGAGTTTTCCGGTGCGGGATCGGCCGCCTTCGAGGTACCACTCGAGGGGAAATCGCTTCTCGAGGAGGTAGTCGACGTACTGGCGAAGAACGAACTTGTACGGTTCGTTGGTCTTGAACTCGCGTCGAATGAAGAAGATCCCCGTTCGACGCAGCAGGAGACCGATCGGGAAGAAGTTCAGATTGATCCCGCCGGCTGTGTGGTTCGGTGGGAACTCGTTCTGGTACAGCACGTACTGGAGGACGAGGTGGTCGGAGTTCGACTTGTGGGAGGGCAAGAACACGAGTGGGTGGGTCTCGCCGATCTGGTACAACTCGCGAAGGTCCTCGGTCGAGTACTCGAGTTTCTGGTACCCGAGGCTGAGTATCCAGGCCATGATGGCCGTGACGATGTCGATCACGTAGGGGGAGTGGGTAGCCGCGATCTCTTTGAGATAGTGGGCCGTCTTCCGTTGCATCTTGTTCAGCGGCTCGTCCTCCTCGATGGCGAGCCGGGAGACACCTCGCTGGAAACCGCGCGACCAGTACAGGTCCTCCCTCAGGAACTTCGGCACCTTGTAGCGAGCTCCACGCAACGCCCGCTCCGCCCGCTCGAGGGCGAGCCATGCCTTGAGGGCAACGAATTCGGAGAGTGACGTGCCTTCAGCGGGTCCCCGGCCCGTCGGGTCCCTCCAGCGATCTTCGAGATTCGACTTGCGTGCCTGCTCGGCAACGACGATGCGGATGCGGTCCGGGTGGAATGTTCGGATCCACCGTTGTCGCACTAGGTTCGGATCTCGGGGGTCACCGAACACGAGGAGGTCTTTGAGCGACACGCGCCGTTTCCCGTCACGCTCGGCCGCGAGCCATACGATCCGGATCGGGACCATCATCGGATCGTCGTCCTGTCCGAGTCGAGCCTCGAGACGCGGGTCACTGCGTCGCCGCCGACGGATCCTGCGACTCGCAGGGATGTGAGCGATGTCGGCCCTCACGTCGGCCGGCTGATTCCGATCGATCCACGCTTTGATGAGTTCGTGTTCGATCGACGTCTCGGCATCGATCAGAAGCAGAACAGGACCCCCAGCCTCGACGGGCCAGACAGGCTCATCGGTCAGCGGAGGGTCCCATTGCGCAGGCATCAGATGTGGTTACTCGTCTTTGCTCGACGTGAGTCCCGTGACGGTGTCCTTCGCTTTGTCCCAGAGACCCTCGGCCGTCTCGGTGGCCGACGTGGCTGCTCCCGAAGCCGTCCCCGCTGCCGTGCCGGCAACGCCCTTGCTCTTCTCGACTGCAGAAGACGCCATGCCGCTTGCGCCGGAAAGTGCCGCGGTGACCTGGTCGGAGAGGCTCTCGGGGAGTTTGTCCTTCATCCATTCTGTCGTCACGCCGAGCATGTCCTTGGCCTTCTCGGCCGTGACGCCGGTCTTCTCTGTGATCTGTGCGATGAGATCTTCCACATGTCCTCCTTGGTCGTGGAGGGCGATTGTACCGCAAACAGCTACGGGGTTCCTTCGTCAGTCCCAGCCGAGTTCGTGGAGCCGCTGGTCGTCGATCCCGAGGTGGTGAGCCACCTCGTGGAGAACGGTGACGCGAATCTCATCTGAGAGTTCGTCATCGTCGAGGCCGAGTTCGATGTGGGGTTGATAGAAGATGGTGATCTCGTCGGGCGCATACCCGAAGTAGTCAACACCGCGCTCGGCGAGCGAAACGCCCTCGTAGATACCGAGGATCCCGTGCCCGTCGGGATCCTGATCGCGCGTGGGCCGATCTTCGACGACCACAACGAGATTGTCGATCCGTTCAACGACCCACTCGGGCAACTCTGCGAGCACGTCGTCCACCACGCCCGAGAACTCCCGCCGATTCATGCGGGCTCTGCCGATTCGGCCATTCCGGTGGCAGGGAGGACGACACTTGTCCTCCCCTTCAGCCTGAATCCGCGTTTCGTGGTCGGGTTCACCGGCGGGATCTCATGGTGAGGCCGGGATTCGAGGTGTTGACGGTGATCACGATCTGGGTGAAGGTGCGAGCGGGGCTCCCTGACATTCTCCCCCACGCAGCGTGGGGGAGATGGCCGGCAGGCCAGAGGGGGCAGCCTTGACACCATCGATCTCGGATGCAGATGCCCCCCTGCTCGTCGCAAGCTCCTCGCGTCCCCCCGCCGTTCCGTCGGGGGGACATGTTGGGAGACGCTCGTTCTCCTCGGAAACCGCGGATCCAGGCTGAAGGGAGGGAAGAGAAAGGGGTGCCGATCGATTGGGTGTCCTCCGATGGTTAAGTGACGTTCCAGCGGTACTCCGCCGGGACCGAGTTGGCCCCCTCCCACACAACACGGCGGAACTCATCCGGATCGGTGTTGCCCTCAGAGTTGATCAGGAGCACCTGAGAATCGGGTCCGAGGCCCAGGTATCCCTTCAGATCGGCGAACTGTGGATACTCCGCGACGATCATGAGCGCGCCCAACGTGACGGCACCCGACTCTCCCGAAACGACGAAGGGGTCACCGGCGAGCGGTGTGGCGTACACGCGCATGCCCTTGGCAGCGACATAGTCGGGGCAGGCCAGGAACGCATCGACGCAATCCCACAACACTCCCCATGCAATGGGACTCGGCTCTCCACAGGCCAGACCAGCCATGATCGTCTGGAGATCACCACCGACGGCATGTGGCTCACCGTCACCGATCCGGGCGGACTCGAGGAGACACTCGGCCGTGGCAGGTTCGACCACCACGGTCGTGGGTCGATCCTGACCGAACCGGGATGTGTAGAAGCCGACGGTGGCCGCCGCCAGCGCTCCCACGCCACCCTGGATGAAGACGTGCGTCGGCTTGACCATGCCCTGGCCGGCAAGCTGCTCCTGGGCCTCGGACAGCATCGTCGTGTACCCCTGCATCACCCACCTTGGGATGTCCTCGTATCCCTCCCACGAGGTGTCGGAGATGACCTGCCAGCCGTTCTCTTCAGCGTCGAGGCTGGCCTGTCTCACTGCATCGTCGTAGGTCCCATCGACGACCCGCACGTCCGCCCCATAGCCCGCGATCGCGTCGATCCGGGCTTGCGACGTGTCTTTGTGAACGTAGATGACGGCTTTGCAGTTCAACTTGTCGGCCGCCCACGCTACGCCGCGTCCGTGGTTGCCGTCCGTTGCGGTAGCGAAGGTGAGGTCTCCGAGTTTCTCCCGGGTCTCGTTCGAGATCAGTTGACCGAACGAGAGATCCTTGTCTTCAAGACCGAGCAGAGACTTGATGAAGCTGTAGATCGCGAACGAGCCACCAAGAACCTTGAACGAGTTCAGGCTCAGACGCACTGATTCGTCCTTGACCCAGATCCCCCCGACGCCGATCATCGACGCCAGATTCGACAGATTCCGCAAGGGACTGATCTGATAGCCCGGGATCTGCCGATGGAAGCTTCTTGTCTGCTCGAAGATCCCGCGTGGGAAGTTCTCCTCGACCGCGGCGCTTGCCGTGATGGTCCTTGCCCTGGGGTTCTCGACCCACTCGATCGGTAGTTGTGATTCCATAGCCACCACTGTATCGACCGAGCGAGCCCCCGGTCGAACCCGATCAATCGGCGGGTCAGTAGTTCAGCAAGGTCCGTATCCCCTATCCCGTATCCCGTAGTCCGTAGAGAGTCTTTCTACTTTCTACTTTGTGCTTCCTACGTGTCTGTTGTCTGTTGTCTGTTGTCTCATGTCTCGTGTCTCATATCTCTCTCCCCATTACCATCCCCCGCCACCCACCGACTGCGAGAGATTCATGCCCGCCGACTTCGACACGATCGTCAACCTTGCCAAGAAGCGAGGCTTCGTCTTCCAATCATCCGAGATCTACGGAGGGATCCGCTCGGCGTACGACTACGGGCCGCTCGGGGTCGAACTGCTCCGCAACGTCAAGGCGCAGTGGTGGCGCTCGATGGTGCAGTTGCGTGACGACATCGTCGGACTCGACAGCGCTGTCATCCAATCGCCGAAGGTCTGGGTCGCTTCCGGGCACGTCGCATCGTTCTCCGATCCGCTCGTCGAGTGCCGCGAATGCCACAAACGGCATCGCCTCGACAAGCTCGACAACCCCGATCAGTGTCCAACCTGCGGCTCAAAGGACTCCTTCACCGAAGCCCGCGAGTTCAATCTCATGTTCCGCACGCACATGGGGCCGGTCGAGAGTGAGGACAACGCAGTCTTCCTACGACCCGAGACGGCTCAGGGGATCTTCATCAATTTCGAGAACGTGCGGAGAACGGTTCGCAAGCGACTCCCGTTCGGCATCGCTCAGATCGGGAAGTCGTTCAGGAACGAGATCACGCCCGGCCAGTTCGTGTTCCGGACCCGTGAGTTCGAACAAATGGAGATGGAGTTCTTCTGCCACCCCGACGAGGCAGACGAGTGGTTCCGCTACTGGGTCGAGGAGCGCAGGAACTGGTACATGGATCTGGGCATGACCGAGGAGAACCTCCAGTTCCGCGAGCACGAGGATGACGAACTTTCCCACTACGCAGCCGCCACGTTCGATGTGGACTACCTGTTCCCGTGGGGGTGGGATGAGCTCGAGGGGATCGCGAATCGCACCGACTTCGACCTCAAGGCACACGCCGAGTACTCGGGTGAGGATCTCACCTACTTCGATCCCGCCACCGATGAACGCTTCTTCCCCTATGTCATCGAGCCGGCCGCGGGTGCGACGCGTACGACCTTCGCGTTCCTCATCGACGCATATCACGAGGAGGAAGTACGCGGGGAGAAGCGCGCCGTTCTCAAACTTGATCCGCGTCTCTCTCCCATCAAGGTGGCGGTCTTGCCGCTGTCGAAGAAGGATGATCTCGTCGAGGTGACCAATCGCGTTGCCGACCTGCTCCGGGGCCGATGGATGATCGAGGTGGACGTGACCCAGTCGATCGGCCGCCGCTACCGGAGGCAGGACGAGATCGGTACGCCGTACGCCGTGACGGTCGACTTCGACACACTCGACGACGACCAGGTCACGATCCGCGATCGGGACACGATGGAGCAGGACCGGATTCCGATCGACTCGCTGGTCGAGTACCTGGCGGAGCGTCTGCCGGTGTGATCGACTGCGTCGATGTACTCCGTAGTCCGTAGTCCGTAACGGGTAGTCCGTAGTCCGTATCCCGTAGCCGACGATGGTCACCCTTCTTGCTCCGCTACTGATCTACTGATCTACTGATCTACTGATCTACTGATCTACTCGGTTTCCTTCTGCCACGAAGAGATTTCTCACCAACGCGTCGATTCCGACGAGTTGGCCCGAGAAGGTGACGTCTCCGCCGATCGGGATCGAATCGATCGATTCCGGTGGGAAAGCGACGACGGCCGTGACCACCGTGTTGCCGAAGAGGTCGTTCTCGAGCAGGGCGATGTCGACGACGGCCTTCGTGAACGGGCCGTCTCCCAGCACGCGGTAGTGGTCGACGATCGTGGCTTTGCGGAGCTTCCCCGACCAGAGGACGCTGCGTCCGGCGTATCTCTCGTCGAAGAGCGCCGCCGTCTCGAAGCTGAGTCGATTCTCCTCGAACAGGTCGGTCGCGACGGCGACGGCGTCTCGGTCGACGCTGCCGCCGGCGACTTGATCGGGTTCGTCCACCGGAGGTGGATCGGTCTCCGGTGGCTCATCCGGAAGGATCATCGATGAATCCCGGCGTGGTCGCGGCGCCACCGGTTCCGCTGTTGAACCGGCCCTGCGGGTCCCTCGTCCAACTTGTTCCGCCCATCCCGTGATGTCCCGATCAGCCGGCAACTCGACGGCAAGCGCATCGAAGACCTTCTGGGCGACGTCGAAGATGCCGACGGCCGCGAGAGCCTCGCCGATCGAGATGCGGGCATCGATGCCGTTGGGGAGCTGCGGTTCCGGCTCGTAGTCGCTTGGTAGCGTCCCCTCGAGTCGCTGATCGATGAGGGAAGTGAGTTCGTTCGACGCACCGGCATCGGAGAGCGCGTTCGCCACGGACGCGATGCGCCGGAGAGTGGAGATGATGACGCCGGCATCGTGCACGCTTCCGCGACGGTCGATCACGATGCGGTCGTCCCTGACTACGACATCGGGATGAACAGCGAGTAGTTGATTGAGCGCCATCGTCCGGCCCGGCGTTAGCGCCGCACGTGCGGTCTGAGGGTCGTCGGCTTTGACGATGAACGCTTCATCGAACGTCGGATCGCCGATGACGATGTCCTGCGCACCGAGGATCTTCAAGAACTGCCCGATCCCAGCCTGTCGGGACAGTTGAAGCCCAACGCCAATTGCCGGGAACCCGACCGTGTAGCGGGTGTAGCGGGTTGAGCTCTTGCCCGATTTCTTCATGTAGGTGTGAACGTTTGCCGCGTGGGCGTCGACGCTGCCGGTGATCGTCGGGCCACCGCGCATGGAACCGGCCTCGAAGGAGAAACCGAGGGTCTCGGCAGCCGACTGCCATGCCGTGTTCATCTCTTCGAGCCGCCGCCTCGCGACGATCACAGAGACGAGAGCGATCACAACCCCGATCGCTCCGAAGATGATCACGAGGGCTAAACCGGTCATGCGTCGAGTGTAGGACTCCGGTCAGTCGCGATCGGGCAGGTTCGGGGTGCGGCCTTCGAAGTACGTGGCGAGCACGACCAGCGTGCGGCTTCTGCCCGGAGCGATACCGCGAACGTCCTCGAGGAGGTCACCAAGGTGATCGGACGATCGCGCCCGAACGGTGAGGAGCAGGTCGAACTCACCGGTGACCGCGTAGCAGTTCTGAACGAACGGGATCGCCGAGATCTCATCGGCCACGTCGGCGAGCGGGCGCTCGCCCGGCGCCTCGACGCTGACCAGTGCCGTCACCGGAAGACCGACTGCCTCCCAGTCGACCACGACCCGTGTGCCGGTGATGATGCCCCGTTCGGTGAGGCGGCGGACGCGCTGGTGAACCGTCGTCGTAGCGACCCCGTTCTCCTCGGCGATTCTGCTGTACGGTGTTCGACCATCCTGCACCAGCGATGCGATGATTCTGCGGTCTAGGTCATCCATGGCGAACATTATTGCACGCTATTCAGAGATCGGCAGTATTATTTGCGCATACCAGCGTACGATCACCATGAAAGGAGCGTCCAAGATGCATCCCGACGCTATCTACCAGTTGATGCGTTCCCGCCGGATCGCGGCAGCGGCCCTTCGGGACCGACGCCCCCGGCACTGACAACCAACCGATCGAGAGGACACCGAGACCCGGTGTCCTCTCTTCATATCGGAACGCTTCAGCTTGCGAACGTGGGCGCTGTGAGCCTCGTCCCACCCTCGCCTGCCACCGGAACCTCGGGCATCGACGCGTCGAGTCCTCTCCAGAGAGCGAACATCGTGGCGGCCGCGACGACGGAGATCTCATCGCCGTCGGAGGCTTCGCTTCCTGCGGTCGCCGACAGAAGCCCGAACGACTCGTCGAATGACGCGGAGACGGCGGGGGAGGAGTACTCCGCGGAGCCGTTGATCGACAGCCGATGGGTCTCACCATTGAACCGCGCGGTCACGACCACCTCGTCGCCGTTTCTCCTCACCATGAAGGCATTGGACGATTCGGCATCGAACTCGGCCTGATCGAGATACAACCGGGGCTTGTCCGTGTACGGCTCGCCCGAGGTCGGGCATGCGGTCACACAGTTCCCGCACTCGTTGCAGAAATCGGACAGCACCGCGATCTGATACGGCTGATCGACGCTGAACGCCGTACGGCCCCGCTCCACCAGGACGCCGTCCTCGACGGAGAACGACGGGAGTTCCGCAGCGAACGCCTCGGTCTTGTACGTCATCAACGCCATGTTCGGACACACGCCGACGCAGAGGCTGCAGATCGTGTCACAGTCGACACAGCGACCGGCCTCGGCCTGCGCCTCATCGGTCGTGTACGTGAGCATCGTCTCGTTGAAGTTGTTCCGAACCGTCAGTGGCGTGAAGGTCGCTGCGACCCGGTACTCGCGGTGAGCCCTCCGTATGACCAGGGCCTGCACATCGTCGGTCGTTGGGATCGCCGTCGACACCTCGGCAGTCTTGCCGGTCTCCGCCGCGATGATGGCTGCTGCCGCGGCTTTGCCGTCCGCGGCCGCCT
>JAUXCV010000023.1 GCA_030618675.1 Acidimicrobiia bacterium
TAGTCGGTGCTGTCATTGCGGTGTAGTCGACCGAGCAAGTAGATCAGTAGAGAGTAGAGAGTAGAGAGACCCGACCAGAGCTCTCGGGTCCTTCTTTCTACTCTCTACTCTCTACTTTCTAGCCCAGCAGCCGCGCTGCTGCGGCATTGTGCTTCTCTATCAACGCCGGCAACTCGACGCCGACCAGTTCCCCGTCCTTGACTACCGCCCGACCATGGACGTAGTTGTGGTCCACATGGACCGGGGCGGCGAAAACGACCGCCGCAACCGGGTCGTGGAGCGCTCCGGCGTACTCGATCCGGTCCAGGGAGATGGCGATGAAGTCCGCTCCCTTGCCCGGCTCGAGCGACCCGACGTCGTCTCGCCCGAGAACCGCCGCCGACCCGCGGGTTGCGATCCGGAGCGCTTCACGGCCGGTCAGCAATCGGCCGCCCTCGATCGAAGGGGCCGCTGCAAGTCGAGCAAGCAGCATCGCCTGGCGCGCCTCCGCGATCAGGTGACTGCCATCGTTGCTCGCCGAACCATCCACACCAAGACCCAGTCGAACATCGGCCGCCAGGTAACGCCGAACCGGAGCGATACCGGATGCGAGGCGCATGTTCGACGACGGGCAATGGGCGACCCCGGTCCCCGATTCGGAGAGCCTCCCGATCTCAGCGTCGTTGATGTAGATGCCGTGGGCATACCAAACGTCATCCCCCACCCATCCCAGATCCTCCATGAGTTCGACGGGTCGCCGTCCGAACGTTTCGATGCAGAACTGCTCCTCGTCGTGCGTTTCGGCGACGTGGGTGTGGAGATGAACGCCGTAGCGCCGCGCCAGTTCGGCGGACTCGCGCATCAGATCCGCAGTCACCGAGAACGGTGAGCAAGGAGCGACCACCACCCGGGTCATGGCACCGGGTGCCGGATCATGGAACGCATTGATCACCCGCTCGGTGTCGAGAAGGATCGTCTCCTCGTCCTCGACGACCGAATCGGGGGGCAGCCCCCCGTCGCTCTCACCGAGACTCATCGACCCTCTGGCGGCATGGAACCGCAGACCGACCGCCTCAGCACCGGCGATCTGGTCGTCGAGGCTCGATCCGTTCGGGAAGAGGTACTGGTGATCCGACGAGGTGGTGCACCCGGAGAGCGCCAACTCGGAGAGGGCGAGTTGCGTCGCAATCCGAACATCTTCTGGTGTGAGCCGTGCCCAGATGGGGTAGAGCGTGCGGAGCCAGTCGAACAGACCAACGTCCTGTGCACCGGGCACGGCGCGTGTCAGCGTCTGATAGAAATGATGGTGCGTGTTGATGAGTCCCGGAAGCACGACGTGTCCGGAGAGATCGACAACCTCGTCGGCCGTGTCTGGAAGATCGGCCGTCGACCCGACCTGTTCGATGAACCCATCGACGGCGAAGAGGCCTCCGTCGGTGATCTCCGTACCACCGTCGTCCATAGTTGCGAGAACTTGCGCGTGCCGAACGAGAAGGGTGCTCATAGAACCCAATGTACCAAACGAACTGGGGTCGTCCGTCGGTACCGGGGTCCCGGTTGTTCCGGTACAATGAAGGAACGGGGTCGAAGACGAGGAGACGCGCACATGATCACCCAGTATCACCGACCACTCACGCTCGACGAGGCGATCGCCCTCACAGCACGGCCCGATGTCGTGATCATCGCCGGAGGGACTTCCGTCAATGCCGATCCCGACCGCAGTCCCGTCACCGCAGTCGATCTTCAGGCTCTCGATCTCGCGGGGATCGATACCGATGGTGAGTCCGTCCGCATCGGCGCCACGACACACCTCCAGGATCTGGTCGATTCGGCGCTCGTCCCGGCTGTACTGCGCGATCTCGCTCGGAGAGAGGCACCGAATACGATCCGCAACGCTGCAACCGTCGGTGGCACCATCGGAGCCGTTGATTCGGAGAGCGAACTCCTGGCCGGCCTGCTCGCGTTCGGAGCGACGGTGACTCTCGCACACGCAGGATCGACGACCGAACACGCCCTCGACGAGATCCTCGACGAGCCGACGCTGCTCAACGGAGGGATCATGACCAGCGTTTCGATTCCTTCCAACGGACTCGCCGCCGCCGACAGAACCGGCCGCACGCCCATGGATCGACCGATCGTGATGGCCGTCGCCCACCGTGACAACGCGGGGGCCGTCCGACTAGCGATGACCGGGATCGCATCCCGGCCCATGCTCGTGGACCCGGAACAGGTTGCCAGCCTTAACCCGCCATCCGACTTCCGGGGATCGTCCGACTATCGAAAGAGCATCGCAGGGGTGCTCGCCGGCAGGGTGCTTGCCACGGTCACGGGAGGTGGATCAGCATGACGGTCACGCTCACGATCAACGGGCAAAGGCGCTCTCTGGAGTGCGAGCCTTTCGAGTCTCTTCGCACCGTGTTGCGTCGGGCGGGCTATCACAGCGTTCGCTACGGATCGGACACCGGCGAAACCGGAGCGGCCGCGGTCCTTGTCGACGGTCTGCTCATCTCTGCCGATGTCATGCTCGCCGTGCAGGCCGATGGTCACGACATCGAGACGATCGAGGGCCTCAGCGTGCCTGGTCGTCTCCATCCGATCCAACAGGCGTTCATCGAGACCGGGGCCATCCAATCCGGATACTCGACTCCGGCAACGATCCTCGCGGCGAAAGCTCTCATCGCTCGCAACCCGGACCCGTCCGAAGATGAGGTTCGTGACGCCCTTTCCGGGATCCTGGACCGGGAGACCGGCTACCTCCGACCGGTTCATGCGGTGCTGCGCGCCGCCGCCGTGATGCGAGGAGACGACACCGACAGCATCGACATCGCCTATCTGGACTCACTCCTGGACGGCGAAGGGACCTCCGCCGATCATGACGAGCCGTCCGAGATCGCCCCTCGCGTTGTCCCGAGCAGCGACGTCCCCGAGACTCGTATCGTCGGCAAGCCCGAGACGAAAGTCGATGCGCTCAAACTGGCGAAGGGCAACCCCGCGTTCACGGACGACGTCGATCTATCGGGAACCCTGATCGCCAAGGTGCTCTACAGCCCGCACGCCCATGCCCGGATCGTCTCCATCGACGACTCGAAGGCACGCGCTCTCGCAGGTGTTCGCGCCGTCCTTCATCACGGCAACGTCCCCCGCGTGCGGTACGCGTCCGGTGGCCAGAGCTACCCGAACCCACTCCCCTACGACCAGGTCAGCTTCGACGACAAGGTCCGATTCGTCGGCGACCGTGTCGCCGCCGTCGCCGCGGACACTGAGGAGATCGCCCTCGCGGCGATCGACCTGATCGACGTCACCTACGAAGTACTCCCCGCCGTCTTCGACGAGAACGAGGCGATCCTCGATGGTGCCCCCGTGATCCACGATGAGCCGGACATGGAAGGGGCGCACGACGCGTCGCGCAACATCGTTCACCATCTGAAGGCCGACACCGGTGACATCGAAGAGGGTTTCGCCGTTGCCGATCGCGTCTTCGAACAGACCGTGCGCGTGCATCAAGTGCATGCGACGCCGATCGAGCCACATATCGCGATCTCGGCGTGGGACAGCGATGAACGACTCGTGATCACCTCGTCGACCCAGGTGCCGTTCCACGTCCGTCGGATGATCGCTCCGCTCCTCGGCCTTCCCGTGAAGCAGATCCGCATCATCAAGCCCAGGATCGGCGGCGGTTTCGGAGTGAAACAGGAGATGCTGGTCGAGGACATCGTCGCCCATCTCACGATGGCGACCGGCAAGCCCGTCCGTCTTGAACTCACCCGTGAAGAGGAGTTCGTCTCGAGCCGCACCCGGCATCCGCAGACGACGACCTTCAAGACCGGCGTCGACGCCGACGGGAAGCTGACCGCCCAGGAGATGCGGATCGTCGCCAATACAGGTCCGTACGGCACGCACGGTCTCACGGTCCAGATGGTCACCGGGCTTCGCGGTTTGAGCTCCTACAACGCTCCGCTCAAGCGGTTCGATTGCAGGGTCGCCTACACGAATATCCCCGTCCCCGGCGCCTACCGCGGGTACGGAGCACCGCAGGCCCTCTACGCCCTTGAGGTTCACATGGACGACATCGCGTTCGCCCTGGGCATGGACCCGATCGAGTTCCGCCGCCTCAACTGGACCGGTGTCGGTGATCCCCTCGACATCGCCCAGCAACTCGGCGAGGGAGATCAGGACGCCGACATCATGCCGCTCGTCACCTCCTGCGGCCTAGAAGAGGCCGTAGTCCAGGGTCAGCGGGCGGTCGACTGGAGCCGGCGCAACGACCCGGCATGGAAGGAACCTGCGGACCGGCCGAACATTCGCCGCGGGCTCGGGTTCGCGATGATGATGCACGGCACGGCGATCCCCGGTCTCGATATGGGCGGTGCGAGCCTCAAGATCAACGACGACGGATCGTTCAACCTGCTCGTCGGAGCCACCGATCTCGGAACGGGATCGGACACCGTTCTGGCGCAGATCGCTGCGGAAGTGGTCGGCGTCGGTACCGACGACATCATCGTCTACGCATCGGACACCGACATGACGCCCTTCGATACGGGGGCGTACGCGTCGAGCACGACCTACATCTCCGGGATGGCAACGAAGCGAGCCGCCGAACAGGTGCGAGAGCAGATCGTCGCACGAGCCGCCGAGATGCTCGAAGTCGGCGCTTCATCGGTCGACCTCTACGAGGGGCGGGCATGGGTTCCAGATGGACGCTCGGTGTCGCTCGAGACCATCGCCCTGTCGACTCTCCACCAGGCCGGTCAGCACCAGATCATGGCAACGGCGTCCTACGTGTCTCCGGAGTCTCCACCTCCGTATGCGGCGCAGTTCGCCGAGATCGAGGTCGACATCGAGACGGGTCAGGTGACGGTGAATCAGCTCGTGATGGCCGTCGATTGTGGCGTCCCGATCAACCCGATCACCGCGGCCGGACAGGTCGAAGGCGGGATGGTGCAGGCGCTCGGGTACGGGCATTGCGAAGAGATGGTGTACGACGAGGACGGCCGAATGCTGAATCCGAGCTTCGGTCCGTACAAGATCTACCGCGCCGATGAGATGCCGCGACTCGAGGCGATCCTTGTTCAGACGATGGAAGCGAGCGGCCCGTTCGGAGCCAAGGCAATCGCCGAGATCCCGAAAGACGGCGTCGCTCCGGCTATCAGGAACGCTATCGCCGACGCAACCGGCGTTCGGATCGCCAACATCCCGTTCACACCGGAGCGCGTCTGGAACGCGTTGCAGCAGGCGTGACCACGATCGGTCCTCGAGAACTCCTGACGGAGTTGGCCGATGCGGTCGACGGTGGGCGCCCGGTTGTGCTCGCCACGATCGTCGGCACCGAAGGGTCGGTCCCCCGGCACGCCGGCGCCAAGATGATCGTGCACCCCGACGGGACCACGACCGGAACGATCGGGGGCGGTGAAGTCGAAGCCCTTGCTCTCGACGAAGCCCTCGCTGTGCTGAAGGACCGGCGTCCCCGCCTCCGCCGCTACACGCTCAACGACCCCGAACTGGGTGATCCCGGTATCTGCGGGGGCACGATGACCATCTACCTGGAGCCATACATGACCCCACGCACTGTGTACGTCATCGGCGCCGGCCACGTCGGCCGCTCCGTCGTCGATCTCGCCGATTGGCTCGGGTACCGCACCGTCGTCGTCGATGACAGGGACGATCTCGTGACGGAGGAGGCCATGCCGAATGCGTCCGTCCGCTTCGCCGGTTCCGTGCAGAACGCCCTCGCCGAGCATCCTGCGGACGAGACCACCGCTGTTGTCGTCGTCACGAGGAGTCATGAACTCGACGCCCAGATCGTGCCGATCCTCCTTGAGACGCCCACCCCCTACATCGGCGTGATGGGTAGCAAACGCCGTTGGGCAACGACCCGCGATGCCCTGATCGACCAGGGCGTCACCGAGCAGGCACTCGACCGTGTCCACGTTCCGATCGGCCTGAGCATCGGCGCCGAGACCGTCGAGGAGATCGCCGTTTCGATCATGTCCGAGGTCATCGCATCGGCCGCTGCGAGCAGCGGGTGATCGATTTCTCCGACACCCTCGTCGTTGTGCGCGGCGGTGGTGACCTCGGATCCGGCGTCATCTGGCGCCTGCGACGAGTCGGTTTCCCCGTCGTCGTCCTCGAACTCGAGCGCCCCCTGACGGTTCGCCGCACGGTCGCCTTCTCGTCGGCTGTGAATCAGGGACGGATCGTGATCGACGGAATCGAGGGGATCCGCGTCTCCTCAGGCGAGGCGGCGTTGCAGGCAATGCGTCGGGGTGCGGTTCCCGTGTTCGTCTCGGACACCGTCCCAGCACTCCCCGTCCCGATGTCGATCCTCATCGACGCTCGTCTTGCGAAGCGAGCGCTCGACACGACGATCGACCAGGCACCATTCGTCGTCGGACTCGGCCCCGGGTTCGTTGCTGGTCGCGACTGCGATGCGGTCATCGAGACGATGCGCGGTCACCGACTCGGTCGGGTCATCTGGGATGGCCCGGCGGCGCCGAACACCGGTGTCCCCGGCGAGATCGGCGGCGCATCCGCGGATCGTGTGCTTCGGGCTCAGGTGGACGGCGAACTTCGATGGGACGTCTCCTTCGCCGATCTCGTTGAGCCGGGGCAACTCCTCGGCATGATCGGTGATGCACCGGTAGAGGCGAAGATCGGAGGAACGGTGCGTGGCCTGATCCAGCCCGGGCCGGTCGAGATCGGTCTCAAGATCGGCGACGTCGATCCCCGATTCGACCCCTCTGCGATCCACCAGATCTCCGACAAGGCGCTCTCGATCGGGGGTGCCGTGCTCGAGGCAGTCCTCGTTTGGCTTGGCGACGAGAGCTGACCGCGATGTCCCTCGCTGATCGCATCGGTATCGGAAGACGTGAACTCGTCTCGATCGTCGGCGCCGGCGGCAAGTCGACGATCTTGTTCACCCTCGGTCGGGATCTCGCTGCTCCGTCCGGCCGGGTCATCCTCTCCACCACGACGAAGATGGCCGAAGATCAGATCACCGAACCGACCTGCTGGTCGGACGACCCCGCCAACGTCGAGGAGGCTCTGGAATCGGGACGGCCGCTCTTCGTCGCCACCGGTCGGGTCCCCGGCAAGATCACCGGCCCCACGCCGGACGACGTCGATCGTCTGTTCGTCGAGACCACGGCCGACCACATCCTCGTTGAGGCCGACGGCGCCCGATCGATGTCGATCAAAGCGCCGGCCGACCACGAACCGACGATCCCGAGCACCTCGACGACGGTGATCGTGGTCACTGGCATCGACGCCATCGGCCGTCCGATCTCGGAAGTCGCCCACCGCCCGGAACTCGTCGCGGCGATCGCCGGCATCGCAGTTAGCGATGTGTTGACAATCGAGAACGCAGCGGAGGTCCTCCTCCATCCCAACGGCGGCATGAAGAGCATCCCACCAACCGCACGAGTCGTGATGGCCCTGACGAAAGCAACTCCGGCAACCGAGAACGCGGCGAAAGATCTAGCGATGATCCTGGCGGGGCACCCGAGAGTCGACCGAGTGGTGAAGCTGTCGAGTAGATCAGTAGATCAGTAGATCAGTCAGCTACCAGCAGGACCCGGAATCTACGGGATACGGAATACGGCTAGCGAATGCCCAACACCTGCCGGGCTCGATCGCTCATCATCTCCGGCTTCCACGGTGGCTCATGGATGATCTGGATGACGGCGCTGTCGATACCGGGGATCTCCTTGAGTCTCGTCTCTGCCATCTGGCTGAGGTACGAGCCGAGAGGGCAGACGGGGGTGGTGGTCGTCATGTCGACGTTGGCCGTTGAACCGTCGATGTCAACCTTGTAGATGAGTCCGAGATCGGTCACGGGCAACCCGAGTTCCGGGTCGATCACCTGTGCGAGCGCGTCCCACGCTGCCGTCTCTCGCTCGTCGGAAATGGGCGCTGTGTCCATTCCGGGAAGACTATCCCGATCGGTCGCTCTGCAGCAGTCGACGCGTGCCTGACCTCCGGTATCCTCGCCTGATGACCATCCCCGTCCCGATCCGCATCACAGTCGCGCTCGTCGCGGTCTCGGCTCTCGTCCTGGGTGTCTGGATGGGATTGATGCGCATCGGCTGGTTCTTCGGCACTCCCCCGGCCCCCGGCACCCACGGCCCGATCCTCGTGCTCGGGTTCCTCGGAACAGTCATCGGCATGGAACGGGCGGTCGCCGTCGGCAGATCGTGGGCGTGGGCCACGCCCATCCTCGCGGCAGGTTCGGTCATCACCATGCTCACCGGAGCGCCAACCGAACTCACCGGGGCGTTGCTCCTCGTTGCGGGGTCGGTCCTCGTCGCTCTGTTCGCCACGGCCTATCGCATGCAGCCCGAACCCCACATCATCCTGATGGGTGTCGGCGCTGTGGCGTGGGTGCTTGCGGCCGGCACCTGGCTGGCGGGCGAACCCGTTCCATCTCTCGTTCCGTGGCTCGCAGCGTTCCTGATCCTCACCATCGCAGGTGAGCGTCTGGAACTCGCGCGCCTGATCGCGACCACCCGTTCAGCGAAGATGCAGCTCGCCGGCGCCGTTGCCGTCGTGATCGTCGGATCGGCGATCGCGTGGGCGTACGGGGAAACGGGAGCCCGGATCGCAGGCCTCGGGAACCTCCTCATCGCGCTCTGGCTGCTCCGCTACGACATCGCCCGACGAACGATCCGGCTCGGGGGTGTCACGCGCTACATGGCCGCAGGGTTGCTCATCGGCTACGCATGGCTCGCCGTTTCTGGAGCTCTATGGATCACCACCGGTCTCCAGATGGCTTCGACGGGATACGACGCCGCCCTCCACACGCTGTTCCTGGGATTCATCATGTCGATGATCATGGCCCACGCCCCCATCGTCATCCCGGCTCTCGCCGGCCTGGCGTTCCCTTTCGGTCGGGAGATGTGGATCCCCCTCATCTTCCTGCAGATCTCCGTCATCGTACGTGTGACGGGCGACCTCACCGGCTCCTACGAGATGAAGAGGTGGGGAGGGATGCTCAACGCCATCGCCCTAGCGCTACTAGTCCTCATCGTGATAACCACCGTCGTGCGGGGCGAGATAGCCAAGCGAAAGCCCCACACGACCGTGTGAAGAAGACCGGGCCTGCCTCAGCGACTCGGCTACTGATCTACTGATCTACTGATCTACTTCCTCAGGCAACAACGAGTTCGTCCCGCGGTGGAGATACTTCCCCCGACCCGGCTCTCCAACGAACTCACCCTGATCGACCATCACCTCTCCGCGCATGATGACCGTCTCCACCCCACCACCGATCTCGGCACCCTCGAACACCGAGTAGTCGAGATTCATCGAGTGCGTCTCTGCCGACAGTGTGTGCGAGGCGGCCGGGTCGTAGATGACGATGTCGGCGTCGGAACCGGGGGCGATCGTGCCCTTCCTCGGATACAGACCCGACAACTTTGCGGGCGTCTCGGCGGTCACTTCGATCCACCTGGTGAGCGGTATCCACCCCTCGACGACACCCTGGTACATGAGATCCATTCGGTGCTCGACGACGCCGAGACCGTTCGGGATCTTACGGAAGTCGCCCCGCCCGGCCTCCTTCTGCTCCCATGTGAAGGGACAGTGATCGGTGGCGACGGCGTCGATGCGGCCGGTCGAAACTCCGGACCACAGCGCCGCCTGGTGTCCTTCGCTGCGTCGCCTCAGAGGCGGTGAGCAGACGAACTTCGCTGCCTCGAATCCCTCCGGCAGGTCTTCCTGTGCGAGCCAGAGGTACTGCGGGCAGGTCTCGGCGAAAACGGGTAGCCCCCGGTCTCGAGCAACGACTGCCTCGGCGAACGCATCCTGCGACGAGATGTGCACGATCACCAGAGCACATCCCGAGATCTCCGCAAGTGCAGCCACACGATGGACCGCTTCGGCCTCCATCGACGCCGGTCGGGTCAGCAGGTGATGGATCGGATCCGTCTCCCCCCTGGCCACGGCCTGGTCTCGAAGTGCGTCGATGGCGATCCCGTTCTCGGCGTGCATCATGATCGTGGCGCCGATCGAAGCGGCCACCTGCATGGCTTCGAGGATCTGCCGGTCGTCCGACAGGTTCACGCCGGGGTACGCCGTGAACAGCTTGAACGTGGTCACGCCCTCATGCATCATCTCAGCGAACTCGCGGAGGGTGCCTTCGTGGACGTCGGTGACCATCATGTGGAACCCGTAGTCGATGTACGAGTTCCCCTCGGCGCGAGCCATCCACTCCGCGAGTCCGTCCTTGAGCGTTCCACCCCGCGTCTGTCCGGCGTAGTCCACGATCGTCGTGGTTCCACCGATGGCGGCGGCCCGTGTTCCGGTTTCGTAGGTGTCGGCAGAAGATGTTCCCGACACGGGCAACTCCATGTGTGTGTGCATGTCGACGCCCCCGGGGATCACGTACCGGCCGGTGGCATCGACCACCCGATCGAATCCATCTCCCGCCGCTCCGGGTTCAACGACCCCGACGATCCGCTCCCCCTCGATGACGACGTCTGCCTCTGTCGCCGTGGCAGCCGTCACGATCGTTCCGTTGCTGATGAGTGTTCTCATGGTTCCCATCATGGTCGATGGCACGCCGGTGCACGAGTCGAGGCCGGGAGTTGCATCAAGGCGCTTTCGGGGCAACGTTCCCGCGATCCGTGTACGTTTGACATTCCGTCGTCGAAAGGATTCCTTTGCCATGAGCCTCAACATCGCCACTCTCCTCCACGAGAGCGCCAGGAAGCACCCGGACCGGACGGCGCTTGCCGTCGGTGACACCACCATGTCGTATGCCCAGCTTCACGGTGCGGTCCAGCGGTTCGCCGGGGGTTTGCGTGACCTCGGTATCCATCCGGGTCAGCATGTCGCCTTGCTCCTCCCGAACGTGCCCCAGTTCACGATCGCCTACTTCGGCACGCTCGCGGTCGGTGCCGTCGTCGTACCTCTCAACGTGCTGCTCACCGCCGACGAGATCGCCTATCACCTCAACGATTCGGATGCGGTCGCTCTCGTTGTGTGGGAGGGCTTCCTTGAACCCGCCGAAGCGGGATTCAACCGTGCCGAGAGTTCGCATCATCTCATCATCGCGAAAGCCGATCCGACCGACGCGTCAGCACCGGAAGGCGCCTCGAACATGTTGGCGCTCGTCGCCTCGTCTGAGCCGTACACGGACCATGCTCCGACCATGCCGGACGATCCGGCGGTCATCCTGTACACCTCGGGCACGACGGGGTACCCGAAGGGCGCCGAGTTGACGCACTTCAACATGTTCTTCAATGCCCGCTACTGCGGAACGTCACTGCTCCCCATCTCCGAGGACACGGTGGCGCTGGCAACCCTGCCGCTGTTCCACAGCTTCGGCCAGACCGTCATCCACAATGCCGTGCTGGGTCAGGGAGGAACCGTCGTGCTCCTTCCCCGATTCGAGCCGATCGCCGCTCTCGAACTCATGCAGAAATACCAGGTGAACCTGTTCGCCGGCGTCCCGACGATGTACTTCGCCCTTCTCCACACCCCCGAAGCCACCGACTTCGATCTGGACCTGCAGTATTGCGTGTCGGGCGGTGCGGCGATGCCGGTCGAAGTGATGAAGGCGTTTGATGAGGAGTACGGCGTCAACATCCTCGAGGGATACGGACTCTCCGAAACGTCCCCTGTTGCATCGTTCAACGTCCTCGACCGTCCGAAGAAGGCCGGGTCGATCGGGCCGCCTCTGTGGGGTGTCCAGTTCCGACTCGAGGACGATGAAGGCAACGTCATCGACGAGATCGACACGCCAGGGGAGATCTGTATCAAGGGCCACAACGTGATGCGCGGGTACTACAAGAAGCCGGAGGCCACCGCCGAGGCGATCATCGACGGCTGGTTCCACACCGGCGACATCGGAACGGTCGACGAAGACGGCTACTACTACATCGTCGACCGCAAGAAGGACATGATCATCCGGGGTGGATTCAACGTCTACCCGAGAGAGATCGAGGAGGTCCTCTACGCCCATCCGACCGTTGCGGAAGCAGCGGTCATCGGAGTCCCCCACGAGCGTCACGGCGAAGAGGTGAAGGCGGTCATCGCCCTCAGACCCGGAGCCTCCGCGACCGAGGACGAACTCATCGGCTACTGCAAGGAACACCTGGCCGCCTACAAGTACCCGAGAACGATCGAGTTCCAGAGCGAACTCCCAAAGGGCCCGACCGGAAAGATCCTGAAACGAGAGCTGACGTAAGCCCGGCTTCGCCGGGCGTATTCCGTATTCCGTATTCCGTAGCCCGTATTTCGTACTCCTAATCGGGACCCCTGGGGGCTACAGGCAACCGGCGACAGGCGGATGCGTTTGCGGCGCAGGCCATGCCCTCAATCTGCTTCCTCTCCCTCAGGGGGAGGTGTCGCCCGTAGGGCGGCGGAGGGGGTCGAAGGGTTCCAGCCAGCGAGAAGCGAGCCACAGACCTGTCCTCCCGGCCGGAGGCCGGGGGGACGCGAGGAGCGCCAGCGACGATGCAGGGGGGCTCTGGAAGCCCGAACGGTGGAGATGAGGCCGATCCGTGGAAAGCCTCGAAAGAATCAAGAGTT
>JAUXCV010000139.1 GCA_030618675.1 Acidimicrobiia bacterium
GGGCATTTGCGTCCGAGATCGATGGTGTCAAGGCGCCCCCTCTGGCCTGCCGGCCATCTCCCCCATTGCGTGGGGGAGAATGTCAGAGAGCGCCGTTGACAGCTTCACCCGGATCGTGAAGAGCCCGAAAGCCGGGAATCCCAAGTACCAGCTGGAGAACGCACCGATCCATTGCCCAGAGTCCGTGGATTGAGGCGCAGTGGGAGAGAATGCCGGCAGGCCAGAGGGGGCGCCTTGACACCATCGATCTCGGATGCAAATGCCCCCCTGCGAACTCGCAAATGCCCCCCTGCTCGTCGCAAGCTCCTCGCGTCCCCCCGCCGTTCCGTCGGGGGGACAGGAGAAGTGTCCTCTGCTGCCTCACAACCCGTGCACTGAGGCTTGTCGGGGGGACAGGCTGTCGAGCGATGTGAGCTCTGACCCCCTCCGCCTCCTTCGTCGGCACCTCCCCCTGAGGGGGAGGAAAGGAACCAAGCCGCGGGGCTACCTGTTGCCTGTCGGCTGCCGGCTGTCCTCTCAAGATTCCCACATCGGGATCCTGACCCCGCGCTCCCTCGCCACCTCTTCAGCCTCCGGGTAGCCGGCATCGACGTGACGGATGATGCCCATGCCCGGATCATTGGTGAGCACCCGGGAGAGCCGTTCCGCACCGTCTGCCGTGCCGTCGGCGACCACCTGTGCGCCGGCGTGGATCGATTTGCCGATCCCGACACCGCCGCCGTGGTGGACGGCCACCCACGCGGCGCCGGAAGCGGTGTTCAGTAGGGCGTTGAGGATCGGCCAGTCGGCGATCGCGTCCGAACCGTCGCGCATGGCCTCCGTCTCGCGATAGGGAGACGCCACCGAACCTGAGTCGAGATGATCGCGCCCTATGACGATCGGTGCCCGAACGTCTCCGGATGCAACGAGTTCGTTGAACGCTTCCCCTGCACGGTCCCGTTCGCCGTAGCCGAGCCAGAGGATCCGGGCGGGTAGGCCCTGTGCCTGAACCCTTTCCTCCGCCAGGTCGAGCCACCGATGAAGTGCCCGATTGTCGGGGAACAGAACACGAAGAGCGTCGTCGGTTGCCTTGATGTCGGCAGGGTCACCGGAGAGCGCTGCCCATCGGAACGGTCCCATGCCTTCGCAGAAGAGATCCCGGATGTAGGCGGGAACGAAGCCCGGATAGGCGAAAGCGTTCTCGAATCCGCCGAGCTTCGCCTCACCCCTGAGGTTGTTGCCGTAGTCGAAGACCTCGGAACCGGCGTCCTGGAACCCGACCATGGATTCGCAGTGAATCGCCATGGATTCCCGGGCTGCTGCGACGTAGGTGTCCGGGTCGGATCGACGGAGTTCGCGTGCTTCATCGAGCGTGTACTCGTGAGGGACGTATCCGTTGAGCGGATCGTGCGCCGAGGTCTGGTCGGTGACGATGTCGATGTCGACGCCGCGCCGCAGCAATTCCGGAAACACGTCGGCCGCGTTCCCTTCGAGACCGACCGACAGCGCCCGACCCTCGGCCCTGGCGGAGACAACACGGTCAATGGCGTCGTCGAGCGAGTCGGCCACTTCGTCGAGATACCTGTGCTCGATGCGGCGTGCGATCCTCTCGGGATCGACCTCGACGCAGAGCGCCACGCCGTCGTTCATCGTCACAGCGAGGGGTTGAGCACCGCCCATGCCTCCAAGTCCGGCGGTGAGGGTCAACGTTCCCTTGAGGGTTCCTCCGAAGCGCTGCTCGGCGATGGCAACGAACGTCTGATACGTGCCCTGGAGGATGCCCTGCGTGCCGATGTAGATCCACGACCCCGCGGTCATCTGCCCGTACATGATCAGGCCCTTGGCTTCGAGATCCCAGAAGGTCTCCCAGTTCGCCCAGTCGGGGACCAGAAGGCTGTTCGCGATCAGTACCCGTGGCGCCATCTCGTGGGTGCGGAACACGCCGACCGGCTTGCCGGATTGGACAAGCATCGTCTCGTCGTTCTCGAGGCTCCGAAGCGTCCGAACAATCGCGTCGAAGGCGTCCCATGATCTGGCGGCCTTCCCCCGGCCCCCGTAGACGACGAGTTCGTCAGGATTCTCGGCGACGTCGGGATCGAGGTTGTTCATCAACATGCGGAGAGCAGCTTCCTGGAGCCAACCCTTGGTCGACAGGTCCGTCCCGCGTGGAGCTCTGATGATTCTGGACATCGCTACCTCTCTTCCATGGCGGCACTGATCGCGCCGGCTTCGATGAGTCGCGCCACTGCCTCGATGTCGGCGCCGACCGGTCGGTCTTCGACGAGTCGGGGAACCTCGCTGCGGACGACCGCAAGGATCGCTGCGGTCCCCGGCGCCGGTTCGAGCGGGGCGCGTTGCTCGCACCCTTGCGCGGCGCAGACAAGCTCCACGGCAAGTACGTTGGTGGTGTTCCTGATCACGTCGTTGAGCTTCCTGCCCGCACCCCACCCCATCGAGACGTGGTCTTCCTGGGAGCCAGAAGTGGGAATCGACTCGACGGACGCAGGGTGCGAGAGCACGCGGTTCTCGGCGACGAGCGCCGCCGCCGTGTACTGGGCCAGCATGTAGCCGGAGTCGACGCCCGGCCGGGTCGCCAGGAACGGTGACAGCCCGTGCGACCGTTCGGGATCGAGGATGCGGTCCGTTCTGCGCTCGGAGATGGAGCCCAGTTCGGTAACGGCAATGGCCAGAAAGTCGAGAGCGAAAGCGAGTGGCTGGCCGTGGAAGTTGCCGGCAGAGATCACATCCCCGTCCTCGGCGAAGATGATCGGATTGTCGACGACCGAACGTAGTTCTCGTTCGAACACGGTTGCTGCATGGTCGATCGTATCGCGAACGGATCCGTGGACCTGTGGAGCACATCGGAGGCTGTACGCGTCTTGCACCCTGTGGGAGAAGTCATCTCTGTGGCTCGCTCCGATCGCTGACCCATCCAGAAGTCCTGCGATCACGGCGGCCGATCGGATCTGGCCCGGGTGGGGCCGCAACCGGTGGACGCGGGCATCGAACGGTCGGCTCGATCCCATCAGCGCCTCGACCGAGAGTGCGCATGCAGCGTCCGCAGCCGACGCGAGATGGCGTGCCCGACCAACCGCAAGACAGCCCTGAGCGAGCATGCCCTCGGTCCCGTTCAACAGGCTCAACCCCTCCTTCGGCTCGAGTTGGATCGGATCGAGGCCCTCGGCGTCGAGCACGTCGCCAGCGGGCACCCGCTTGCCATCAACAAGGAAGAAGCCCTCTCCGATGAGGGGCAGGGCGAGATGAGCGAACGGAGCGAGATCTCCAGATGCCCCGACCGACCCCCGGTCGGGGATTGCAGGAAGCAAGTCTCTTCTCAGGAACTCGACGAGCCCCTCAACGATGACCGGACGGACCCCCGAGTGGCCCTGTGCGAGAGCGCGGGAACGGAGGAGCAACATCGCCCGCACCGTCGGGCGTTTGAGGAGATCGCCGACCCCGGATGCGTGACTGCGTACCAGGTCGTATTGAAGCTCCGTCGCCTGCTCGACGGGGATGCGGGTGTAGGAGAGTGCGCCGAAGCCGGTCGTGATGCCGTATGCCACTTCGTTGTTCTCGATGATGCGCTCGACGAGCGAGCGGGCAGGAGCCATTCGTGCGCCGAGATCGGGTCCGATCTCAACGGTGGCCTTGCGGTGGGCGACGGCAACGACCTCTTCGATCGTGAGCGGCGACCCATCGACGATGACGGCCATCTCCCAGCTCCTCTCATCAACATCCGGACCCGGTCCCCCAGCCTACCGGGGAGCCATGGGTCCATGGCTCCCGTACTGAGTACTCAGTACTCAGTACTCAGTACTTCTCCGAGGCGGGTGGATTCGCGTTCGCGGAGTCCGACCCTCACCTTCAGCAGTTCGAGTTGCTGCTCGGCGAACTTCTCCCCGCCCAGGATCGGGTGATCGGCGAGCCACGCCTCGATGTCCTTCGCTACCTCCGGCTCCGAACGATATGGGAGCGGAGCGAGGATCCCACGGCCGGCTGCCGGCGGTATTTGGCCGAGCAGATCGTCCCAGTTCTCCTTCATCAACTCCCAGACCCCCGGACCGTTCTCGCGGTGGCCGAACATGATCGCGACGACCCAGAAAGAATCCTGTCGCCGTACGTCGCCGTCGAGCACCATGCGGAAGAGCTTCTCACTCGCCGCACGGCCCGGAACGATGGCTGCCGCCCGTAGGTACTTCACCACCTCCTGCGGATTCCCCGACTCGTCCGAGATCGCAATGAATCGTTCGAAGTCGTCAAGGGTGCCGTTCGCAGCCACGATACTCAGGGTTGCATCCGCGACCTCAGCATCGACGACGCTCCCACTCAGCCTGGCTTCTTCGTGAACGAGACGTGCCCTGCTCTGCGTTGCGGGATCATCACCCAGGTTGCCGAGAGCCGCGATGAGAACTCCCCGGAGTTTGCGGCTTCGGTCGTCTTCGCCGTCGGCCGGACTCCAACCCATCTCGTCGACCTTGCCGGAAACGAGATCGCGAACGAATCCTTGCAGAGATGACCGGACATCGGGTGCTACGACGCGGTCGAGTTCTCCGAGACCGCTGAGGATCCTCTGCCAGACATCAACCTCGCTCTCATCGCCGAACTCACCGACAAGCGATAGATAGTCCGCCGCATCGGTTCCGCCCTTGAGAACATCGGCCCACGCGTCGGAAACCGTGGCAAATCGCTCCTTGCCGGTGAGCGACGAGAGCCGCCCTCGGAACCCGGTGCGCAACTCGGGCGAGTACGCCACCCGATAGAACCCATCACCACCGGCGTTGACGACGAGATCGTCGCTGGCGTCGACTATCGCACTGTCCTCGGAAAGAAGGAGCTTCTGGATGCCTTTCGACGACCGGAGCAGCACAGGCAGCTTCCACTGCTGATCGCCGTTGCCGAGGTAGCGGAACTGCTCCTGGGCAAGAGCGTACGCTCCCGGCTCTCCTTCGACCCTGACCCGAGGGAAACCACCCTGGAAGATCCACGTGTCCATGATCGCCATGACCGGTTCACCGGATGCTTCTTCGAGCGCCGACCAGAGGTC
>JAUXCV010000030.1 GCA_030618675.1 Acidimicrobiia bacterium
GACTACGAGCCGAAGGTCACGGAGTTGCGCGAACTGGCAGCGTCACGGACGATCGACGATTGGGGACGAACCGTGTACGACGGGTGGCTCTACTCGCTTGAACCCGTCTGGGTATCGAAGCATCCCGAGGCGTTCCCTCCGTTCATGAGCACCGATGCCTGGGAAGCGAAGTCTCACAACACCGGCTTCGCGTCGTACGCCGAGTTGAAGCACGACACGATCCTTTACGCGAAGCAGGCCATCGCCGAAGGCGAAGCGCCCGAACCACCGCCACCCCCACGCCACTGGGTCGAACCCGATCCCGTTGCCTTCGGCCGGCTCTCTGCGCTCGCAACGATGATGCGCGACGGGCTGATCGGAGCACATCTCATGCTGGAGGGTGACTACGACACGGAGGCCGGTGACCCGTTCTCCGATGAAGAGGCCACCCGCTGGGCGAGTGATCAACTCGTCGCGATCCTCAACCATCTCGCTCGTCTCGCCCAGGACGAACTCGACGCCAAACCGATCTCCGAGGAGGACAACGAGTGGCTCGCCCACATCGGGAGCACCTTCGCTTGGCTCGTTGAGGTCATCAACCAGGGTGAGAAGGAGCCGACACCGATCATCGCCGACATCTTCCTCGACCCCTTCGCCGACGAGGTCCTCGAGATCGGGACCGGACCGCTGGACACGATCCACGTCTTGGTTCCGGATGACGAAGGGCGATTCCAGGTGGCCACGGGGGCGGTCTACTCGTACTACGAGTTCTGGGGACCAAGATCCGAGCGGTTGAGCGATGAAGAGTGGTGGGATCGGATCACCGCCGGTGACCTGCCGGAGCGGCCGTCGTGGTGGACCGACGAACTCGACTGATCTCCGGGATCGCTCTGATCCTCGCATGCGGATCGTGCGCCGCCGATACGGCGGTCGATGCCGCACCGCCGTCCGACGCCGTGGCGCTGCTCTTCGCCGGTGACGCCATGCTCGGTCGTAGCGTCGCCCCGATCGCCGCGGCCGACCCGGACGGTCTCTTCGCCGACATTCGCCGTGAGATCCGGCGAGCCGATCTCGCCGCGGTCAACGTTGAATCGCCGCTGACGGAGCGCCTGCACGAGTCCCCGAACCTGTACGCTCTCGAAGCCGACCCCGCCACGGCACGGCTGCTCGCCGGCGCCGGCTTCGATATCGCCGGACTCGCCAACAACCACGCCGGCGACGCGGGCCCGGCATCCGTGCTCGACAGCATCGATGCGGTGCACGCTGCCGGGATGCAGGCCGTCGGGGGCGGCGCCGATCTCGAGTCTGCGTGGGAACCAATCGTCATCGACGTGAACGGTGTGCGTGTGGCCTTCCTCTCCATAGACGGATCAGGACAGGGCCTCGCGGCGACCGAGCACACGCCCGGGATCGCGTCATGGGATCCCGATCTCGCTCGTGACGCCATTCGCGAAGTCCGGAAACGCGCCGACGTCATCACCGTCGGGTTGCACGGCGGCATCGAGTACTGGGGGGGCGCTGATCCCCTCCTGAGCCCTATCGCTGACGAACTTGCCACATGGGGTGTCGACATCGTGTGGGGACACGGGCCGCACGTGGAACAACCGATCGTGGTCACTGATCCCGATGGCGATGGGCGACCAACCGTGGTCGCGACGTCTCTCGGCAATTTCCTCTTCGACCAGAGGAGCGACGAGACGAGCAACGGACTCCTCCTCGAAGTCCTGGTGGACGGTGAAGGAATCATCGCACATCGGGTCGGGGACAAACACCACGACGATCTTCGCGTCCACTTCTCGGGGTGGCGAATCCCCGATGGCGACTCGGCGCTCGTCGACGGCCGATTGTGGCGTCTCGACCGCACGGTCACACCGGTGGAGACCTCGGTCGGTCTGGGGCCGTTCTCGGAGGGCACTGTTGTCCACGCCGCACGCGGCGATCTCGACGGCGACGGAACCACCGAGTATCTCGTGTCGTATCGGCATCCGGTCCGCTCCAAACCGGACGACCCGCTGCCACAGCCTCCGGTGGACCCCGCGGGCATGAGCGCACACCTCGGCGTCCTCGACGCAGCCAAGACTCCGATCTGGCTGTCGCGACGTCCCCCGCACCCCGTCGAAGCGGTTGCCGCATGCGATGGAACAGCAGCTTTCGCGTACACGACGCTCGACAGTGACACCGTGGTCGCCACCGGAGTCGGTTCATGGGGAGGATTCGGATTCGTCCTAGCGGAGGAACTACCCGGCGTCGGCACCGTGGGATGTGCCGACGTCGACGGGGACGGTCAACTCGACGCCGTCGTGATCGGTCGAGCGATGCCGACGCCCTGACCACGGGGCGACCATATGATCGCGGGAATCAATCGACGGGACCGGGGTTCCCGAACACATGGACTTCCAAGAACTGCTCGAACAACGCGCCGACAAGAACGACTTCTTCCGCCAGAGTCCGCAATCGCCTATCCCTGCGGATGAGCGAGCCGCCTTTGAAGGACTCAGCTACTACGACCCGACCCCGGATCTCGTCTTCACCGTCCCCGTCGACGTCGTGGACCCGGAGCCGGTCCAGATCGGCACGACGAGCGGCGAGGAACGCACCTACCACAAGGTCGCCACGGCAACCATCATCGTCGAAGGCAACGATGTGGCCATCGGCCTGTACTCGACCGGCCACCCGGGTCTCTTCCTCCCCTTCCGCGATGCCACATCGGGACACGAGACATACGGCGCGGGACGCTACCTCGACGTCGAGCCGAACGGCGACGGCACCGTCACACTCGATTTCAACTACTCCTACGCACCGTTCTGCGCATACAGCGACGCATACTCGTGCGCTCTCCCCCCATACGACAACTGGCTCCAGGTTCCCATTCGAGCAGGTGAACGCAACCCACCCGACTGAGTCGATACCCTCATGGTGATGCGCACGCTGATCACCATCAGAGAACCGGGCAGCGAACCGGTACCGATCGTCGTCGACGGCGATAGGTTCTCCGATCCGGACGACGGACCGATCGATCGTGAGATCAAGACCGGACACCTCTTCGCCCTTCCCGGTCTCGCAGATTGCCACGCCCACCTGGGTCTCAATCACGTCGGTGCGATGACGACGATCACCGAGGACGAGATCCGGGCCAACAGCGTCACCAACGCATGGATGCAGATCGAGGGCGGCGTCCTCCTCATCGCCGACAAAGGATCGTCCAGCGACGTCTCTCTCGAGATCCTCGATGCGCCCCCAACCGAGCGACCCATCGCGACGATGGCCGGGCGGATCATCGCGCCACGCGACGGCTACTACCCCGACTACGGGCACGAGGTCGACGAAGAAGGACTCGTGGAGGCGGTTCGTCGGGCCTCCGGGGGACGGGCCGAATGGGTGAAGATCATCGGCGACTGGCCGAGGAAGGGCCGTGGGACGGTCGCCAACTACGGCGGGGCGGCGCTCACAAAGGCGGTCGAAGTGGCGCACGCCGCGGGCCGACGGGTCGCCGTTCACACCATGGCCCCCGAAGGGATCGGGCCGGCCGTCGTCGCCGGTGTCGACTCGATCGAACACGGCCTCTTCCTCTCCGCCGACGACCTGCCGGGACTCGCGGAGCGCGGCGGGGCCTGGGTGCCTACGATCCTCGGGGCCGAAGCGATCATCGAGATGCTCGGCGCGGACAGCACCGGGGGCCGACTCCTCACCGACGGCGTTGGCAACGTACGCGATCTCCTCCCCGAAGCCGAACGCCTCGGCGTGACGATCCTCACCGGCACCGACCTCGCCATCCCCCACGGCAAGGTCGCCCACGAGGCGATTCGCCTCCACGAACTGGGCCTGTCACCGAAGGCCGCGCTTCGTGCTGTCAGCACGGCCGCCTTCGACTATCTCGGCGTCGAGCATGGCTTCTCCCCCGGCATGTCTGCCGACGTGGTGTTCTTCGCCGACGATCCGAACGACCACCTCGAGACGCTCCTCGAACCCCGAGTGGTCATCCGCTCCGGCCATTGGGTTCTTGCGTAGATACCGGAGGCGGGGCCCCTCCCATAGTTACGCAAGAACGGGATAGGTCAGCCGACGATGTAGGTACCGGTTCCGGCTGCGATGAGCGTGCCCTGGTCGTTGTGGAATTCCATCCGGGTGACGGCGACCCGGGAACCGGTGCGCAGCACCACCGCCGAGGCATCGAACCACTCACCGACACCGGGGCGGAGGTAGTCGACCCGCATGTCGATCGTTCCGATCTTCGAGAAGATCCGCGCCGCGTCCTCCTGCGTCTCCGGAAGGTCTCGACCGACGACGCCCATCATCGCCGCGACCCCGCCGACCACGTCGAGCGTCGACGAGATCACGCCTCCGTGAAGGTAGCCGCGGGCGAAGTTGCCGATGAGATCGTCGCGTCGATCGACACGGATACGAACGGTCCCATCGTCACTGATCCGGCACTCGCGAAGACCGAGGATCCGGTTGAACGGGATGAGGTTCTCAGCCACCTCGACGAGGGCGGCAAGGGTGTCGAAGTCGGTCATGGAACAAGTGTACGGGCGACCGTCGGAGCCGGATTCGCGATCTGGACTTGAAGTCTGATGGAAGTTGTGTCATATTGTGTCCTCGAACGAGCCGATCGGTGCTCGGGAACCCCTCCGTTGTTGAGAGCGTTGTTCCCTCACGAAGCCCGACGGTCGGGAACCAAACGCTGTGGTCGAAGCGTCTAACGAAGGACGCTGGAGCCGATGGGGCCGAATCTCTATGACCCGCAGCGCTGATACGCGAACCAACAAGTGAAGGATTTCACAAGCATGAAAACGGCAGAAAAGATGCGAATGGCCGGTCAACCGCTCGAGATGGGCGATGGCTTGACCCGCTACCTCCAGGAGATCTCATACCACGACTTGCTCACAGCAGATGAGGAAGTCGAACTCGCCCAGGCGATCGAAGCCGGACGAACGGCAGAAGAACAGCTCTCAGCCGTCTCGGTGCGCGGCGCCGAGAAAGTCCGCCTCCAGCGGGCCGTGCGCAAGGGTCGCCAGGCTCGCGAGCGTTTCGCCCAGGCGAACCTTCGTCTCGTCGTCAGCCAGGCGAAGCGGTACCGCAGCCAGTACGGCATCGAGTTCATCGACCTCATCCAGGAGGGCAACCTCGGGCTCATTCGTGCCGTTGAGAAGTTCGACTGGCGCAGGGGCTTCAAGTTCTCGACCTACGCGACCTGGTGGATCCGTCAGTCCATGCAGCGTGCGGTAGCCGAGAAGTCCCGCACCGTGCGTCTCCCGAACTCGCTCCACGACACGCTCGTCACGCTCAACAGCACCCGCAACCGTCTGCTCTCCGAGCTCGGCCGGGAGCCGACACCTGAGGAGCTTTCCGAAGAGTCCGGTCTCTCGTTCGACGCCGTCGTCGAAGCGCAACTCGTCAACGACTCCGTGTCGCTCGAGGCGCCCGTCGGTGAGGATGGTGCCGTTCTCGGTGACTTCGTCGCACATCACGACGAAGAGGACCCGGTCCGCGAGACAGAGAAGGCCAGCGCCATCGAGTCACTCCGGGAAGCCATCAATCGCCTCCCCAAACGTGAGGCCTACATCCTGTCGATGCGTGTCGGATTCGAAGACGGTCTCCCTCGCACTCATGAGGAGATCGGCGGGAATCTCGGTCTCGGGCCAACCAGGGTTCGGTCGATCGAGAAGCTCGCCCTGTCGAAGCTCCGCCATCCGGCGTTCGGCCTTCGAGAGGATGCGATGGACTTCTAGGGCCGGCTTCGCCGGCGTAGTCGGTAGTCAGTAGTCAGATGAAGGCCGTCCCGAAATCGGGGCGGTCTTCGTCGCGTTCTGCCGGGCACGGGTTGCTTGCCTCGGTCCGTGCGCGAGAATATGGGAAGCACCTACACGAAGGAGTTCCCATGGCCGCGAAGCATCCCGGCGTCGTCTACGGGCGCCGAGTCGCGATCGTCGACGGTCTTCGCACACCGTTCGTCAAGTCGGGAACGGTATTCAAGGACCTCTCCACACTCGACCTGGCATCCGCCGTCGTCAACGAGTTGCTCCAGCGCTCCGGCGTCGAAGGCGGTCGAGTGGATCAGGTCGTCTACGGGGCGGTCATCGCCGACGTGGCTGGCCCGAATATCGCCAGAGAGGTCGTGCTCGCCGGCGACTTCCCCCAGACCGTTGAGGCATTCTCCGTTAGCCGGGCCTGCGCGACGTCGACACAAGCGGTCGTCTCAGGTGCCCAGTCGATCCTCCTCGGCGATGCCGACATCGTGATCACGGGCGGTGCGGATTCGCTGTCGAGGCCTCCCATCATGTACTCGGATCGTTTCGTGGACGTTCTCATGGACGCCAACGCCGCCAGAGACATCGGCGGCAAGGTCAAGGCGTTCGCGGCACTCCGACCGAAGGATCTCGCCCCGCAGCCACCGGCGATCGCCGAACGATCGACCGGCCTGACCATGGGCGACTCCGGCGAGATCATGGCCAAGGAGAACGGGATCTCCCGCGAGGCTCAGGACGAGTTCGCCCTCCGGTCGCATCAGAAGGCGATCGCCGCGTGGGAGAACGGGATCTTCGATGATGAGGTGATGCCGGTCCCCATCGGTCCGAGGTTCAAGACAACCGTCACGCGAGACAACATTCCCCGCGCCGACTCGAGCATGGAGACGCTCGCGAAGTTGCGTCCGGTGTTCGATCGGAAGTACGGAACGATCACCGCGGGGAACTCGTCTCCACTGACCGACGGTGCATCCGCCGTGATCCTCATGGAAGAGAAGACGGCCGAACGTCTCGGACTGGTTCCCAAGGCCTTCATTCGTTCCTGGGCGTTCGCTGCGCTGGATCCGAACTGGCAACTGCTCATGGGTCCGTCGTTCGCGACCCCGAAAGCCCTCGACAAAGCGAAGTTGACCATGAGCGACATCGACGTGATCGACATGCACGAGGCATTCTCCGCGCAGGTCCTGTCGAACACACAGGCGTTCGCATCGGCCGAGTGGGCGAAGCGATGGCTCGGCAGAGATGAAGCGATCGGTGAGATCCCGGAGGAGAAGCTCAATCTCTACGGAGGATCGATCAGCATCGGTCACCCCTTCGGTGCAACCGGCGCACGTCAGATCCTGACGATGGCCAACGAACTTGCCAGGCGAGACGGGGGCACGGCCCTTGTCACACAATGTGCAGCGGGCGGTCTCGGTGCTGCCGTCGTACTCGAGCGGTAGAGGGGAAGACATGGAACTCACGCACTTCACGTTCAGCGTCGAGGACGGCGTCGCCGTCGTCCTCCTCGACCGGGCCGGCGAACCGGTGAACACCATCGGACCGGCGATCTTCGAAGATTTCACGACCGTGATCGACCGGCTCGAGACCGATCCGGCGATCAAGGCCGTCGTGATCGGCTCAGCGAAGAAGGGGAACTTCCTCGCAGGCGCCGACATTCGTTTCTTCGAGACCCTCACCGAACCCGACGAGGGAGCGGCGGTGATCAGGGAACTCCACGCGCTCTTCGTCCGGATCGAGGCGCTTCACGCGGTTCACAACAAGCCGGTCGTGATGGCGATCGACGGGGCGTGCCTCGGCGGCGGCCTCGAACTCGCTCTGACCGGTTCGATGCGCATCGCCACAGATAGCAAGAAGACACAGTTGGGACAGCCCGAGGTCCAACTCGGGATCCTCCCCGCCGGAGGTGCGACGCAGCGTCTGCCGAAGATCATCGGCATCGCGGCAGCACTCGATATGATCCTCACCGGCCGATCCACCCGACCCCACAAGGCCCTCAAGATCGGTCTCATCGATGAGGTCGTGCCCGTCGAGATGCTCTACGACATCGCAAAGGAGAGGGCTTCTGAATCGACCGGGCATCTTGGGGAATCCCGGGGCGCGTCGGTGAAGGGCTTCCTCGCCCCGTCCCATCTCCAGGCTCTCGCACTCGAGCAGAATCCGGTGGGACGCCGGGTCATGTTCAAGAAGGCCGAAGAGGCGATGCTCGCCAAGACGAAGGGCCTCTACCCGGCGCCGCAACGGGCGCTCGAAGCCGTCAAGATCGGTGTCGACCAGGGCAACGCCGCCGGATACGAGGCAGAGGCAACGTTCTTCGGCGAACTGGTCACCTCGTCCGAGTCGAAGGCGCTTCGCGGGATCTTCTTCGCCTCACAGATGATGAAGTATTCGACCGGAATCAGCGGCTACGCCGAACCGGAGAAGGTATCCAAGGTCGGAATCCTCGGAGGCGGCCTCATGGGTGCGGGGATCGCGACCGTATCGGTTCTGAGAGCCGGAGCGACGGCACGCGTGAGAGAGGTGGACGACGCAGGCGTCGAACGGGCCCTGGCACACGTCTCGAAGGAAGTCTCGAAGCAAGTGAAGCGGCGGCGCCTCAGTGCGTTCGAGGGCGAGCAGGCCATGAACAAGGTCACGGGCACGACCGATTGGAGCGGTTTCCAGAACGTCGACATCGTCATAGAGGCCGTCTTCGAGAGCCTCGAACTGAAGCAGGCGTTGCTGGCCGAAGCCGAGACCGTGGTCGGTGACAACGTCGTCTTCGCCTCGAACACGTCGTCGCTCCCGATCACCGACATCGCGGCGAACGCCGAGCACCCCGAAGCTGTTCTCGGCATGCACTACTTCTCGCCCGTCGAGAAGATGCCGTTGCTGGAGATCGTCGTGACCGAGCAAACCGCTGACTGGGCGACGGTGACGGCCGTCGAGTTCGGGAAGCGGCAGGGCAAGACGGTGATCGTCGTCAAGGATGGTCCCGGGTTCTACACAACGAGGATCCTCGTGCCCTACTTGAACGAGGCCTTCTTCCTCCTATCGGAGGGTGCCTCGGTGAAGTCGATCGACAAGGCGATGGTGAAGTGGGGCTTCCCGATCGGTCCGCTGCTGTTGACCGATGAGGTGGGTATCGACGTCGGTGCGCACATCTCGAAGATCATGCTCGACGCGTTCGGCGAGCGGATGGCCGGGCCCGATATGGCTCAGGGTCTCCTCGACGATGACCGCAAGGGCCGGAAGAACGGTCGCGGTTTCTACGAGTACGACGACAAGGGAGCCCGCGGCGAGGTCGACGAAAGCGTCTACCAGGCGCTCGGACTCGGGCCACGGCGCAAGATCCCGAAGGCCGAGATCCAGGAGCGCATCGCCCTGGCGATGGTCAACGAGGCGGCGCGCTGTCTCGAGGAGGGGATCCTTCAATCGGCCCTCGACGGCGACATGGGCGCCGTGATGGGCCTCGGATTCCCGCCGTTCAGAGGCGGCCCGTTCTGGTGGATCGACGAGGTCGGTGCCGGTGAGACCGTCGCCAAACTCGAAGCCCTGGCCGAGAAGCACGGCGAGAGGTTCGAACCGGCAGAGATCATCCGCACCCACGCCGAGTCGGAACAGAAGTCCCGATAGGCAGGAGCCAGGAGACAGGAGACAGCGGACAGCGGACAGCGGACAGCGGACAGCGGACAGCGGACAGCGGAGGATGTTGCGTCGCCGGCCGTTCCCGTTCTTCTCTCGATCCTCGTGTTCTTCCCTCTCTTCTTCTTCGTCTCCGTCTTCTCCTCCTTTCATCTTCTTCCTCCCCCTCAGGGGGAGGTGCCGCCCGCAGGGCGGCGGAGGGGGTCAAAGAGTTCCAACCAGTGAAGAGCAAACCACAGACATGTCCCCCCGGCCGAAGGCCGGGGGGACGCGGATTCGTCCAGCGAATCCGCAGGGGGGGGCGTCTTCTACGGGCTACGGGATACGGGCTACTGCGAGCGCAGCGAGTCTCTTTCTGTCCCACCTGTTTGATACGTTGCTCATATGGAAACGACCACCAGCTGCCCCTCGACCCGGAAAGGAACCGCAGCCGGGGCACCCGGTGGGCGGATGCCCTGTGGGCGATCAGTCTCCACTGCGGGCACATCTGCGATGTGCGTACTCAGTACTGAGTACTGGGTACTGAGTACCGCCGCCGGCAGGCGGCCCATCATCCACGGCCGAGGATTCACCATCGACCCCTCCACACCACCCCAACGCCGACGATTCCTCAGACCACCCATCCACGCCCCACCCCGATACGACTGACAGCGCCGGTCGAAGGCGGGTAGAGTCTCGCCAATGAGAAGTTCCGTCGGCGCGATCGCCTTGCAGCTTGTGGCCGGGGTTATCCCATTTGTGATCATCTTGTGGTTGTTCGACCTCAGCATCTGGCTTTCGGTCGTTCTCGCCCTGGTTGTGGTCGCATTCATGATGATGGGCTGGGAGTCGTATCTCAGGAACAAGGATTCCTCCTGAGTCAGATTCGGCTCCCGGGCTGACGCCTGCCGGCCGGTACGCGTTTGCAACAGTTGTCCCTGGACGCGGACTGAGGTTTGTGCGATGGTTGGGCATGGGCACAGAAGAGTCTTCTCTGACCCGGAATCAGCGAATCATCTTGTCGGCGGCGATCTGGCTGGTCGTCGGCCCCCTGATCGTCGGATTCTTCTTCATGTCGTTGTGGTTCGGCTTCTTGATGCTCGCCGTGGCCGGATGGACTACCTACGACTACGTCCGCAGAGGCGACATGGCAGGACACATCGCCTCCGGCATGTCGAGGGAAGGGTTCGTCGCCGACGGCGCAGAGGAGTCGTTCGGCAGGCGGGACGACGGCTGACGTTCAGCGTTTCCGCTTCCGCAACGGATCGCGGATGGTTGTGTGACGGCCGGCGCCGGCGATAGTCTCGATAGGCTGCGCCGGTGACGGAGCGCCTCTTCACCAAACCGTTCCTGCTCGTGTCGGTTGCCAACTTCACGAGCGGGATGGCGTATTCGCTGTTCCTCCACTTCTCGGGCTATCTCGCCAACCTCGGCGCCAGCGACACCCAGATCGGCTTGATCTACGGAGCGACCGCGGTCGCATCGATCGCGATGCGCCCGTTGCTCGGTCCGATCATGGATCGATACGGGCGCAGACCGGTGATCCTGGTCGGGAACGCCCTGAACGTCGTGTTCGTGCTGCTGTATCTGACGGTCTCAACGCTCGGGCCGTGGGTGTACGCGGTGAGAATCGGCCACGGCGTCGCTGAGGCGATGCTGTTCAGCGCACTGTTCACCTACGGCACGGACGTCATCCCCAAGTCCCGAAGGACCGAGGGCATAGCCTTGTTCGGCGTGTCCGGTCTGCTCCCGATCGGAATCGCGGGGATCGTCGGCGATCTGGTGCTGTCGATCGCCGGGTTCCGAGAGCTATTCCTGACCGCCGCGGGTTTCGCTCTAGCGACGCTGCTGTTGTCCGTCCCCCTCCCCGAGCGCCGCCCCAAGTTGAAACCGGGCGAGTCACCCCTCGGCTTCTGGGGGGTGGTCGCCAAGCGAGATCTCCTTCCGATCTGGTGGATGATCGGATCTTTCTCAACGGTCCTCACGGGCTACTTCGTCTTCATCCGGCGCTATGTCGACGACACCGGACTCGGGAGCGTCGGCCTCTTCTTCACGGCCTATGTGACGGTCGCCATCCTCGAACGCATCTTCTTCGGGTGGCTCCCCGACCGTGTCGGCAGGATGCGCGTTCTCTATCCCTCGCTGGCGGCACTCGTCGTCGGTTTCCTCGTACTGGCGGGTGCCGGGTCCTGGGTCGGCGTTGCGATCGCCGGTGCCTTCTGCGGCGCCGGTCACGGCTTCGTCTTCCCGATCCTCACAGCGCTTCTTGTCGACCGTGCGCCGGACACCGACCGCGGCTCTGCCATGTCGTTCTTCACGGCCTTGTTCGACGTCGGAACGCTCATCGGCGGACCGGTTCTCGGAGCGATCATCGACACCGCAGGGTGGGGACCGATGTACGTTACGGCGGGAGCGGCGCTCGGCGTCGCCGCCGTCATCTTCTCTCGCTGGGATCGATGGGCGATGGGCAAAGAGGCATCCGTCGTCAGCGTTGGGGGATGAATCCGATCATGGGAATCTTCTCCATCATCGCCATCCACGACTCGTGGCTCTCATCGTGGGAGACACCCATCATCGACTCGAGTTTGGCCGCGGCCTTCGGGTGTTCCCTCTCATAACCCTTCATGACCTCGAC
>JAUXCV010000392.1 GCA_030618675.1 Acidimicrobiia bacterium
TGAACGGTTCCCGGCCATGTCGAGGATCACGTCATAACGTTTCCCACTCTGAGCGACGTCCTCCCGGGTGTAGTCGATCACGTGGTCTGCACCGATCGATCGGACCATGTCGACGTTCCTCGTACTGCACACGCCGGTCACTTCGGCGCCGTACGCCTTGGCGATCTGCACGGCATACGTGCCCACGCCTCCCGACGCACCGATGATCAGGACCTTCTGCCCGGGTTGTACGTCCGCCTGATCGCGAACGGCTTGAAGGGCGGTGAATCCCGAGATAGGTACGACCGCAGCTTTCTCGAACGTGGTGTTGGCCGGCTTCAGTACCAGTGCGTCCTGAGAGACGGATGCATACTCGGCGAAACCACCCCTGCAGAAGCCGAACACCTCATCACCCGGTTGGAACTGCTTCACGTTCTTGCCTACTGTTTCAACGATCCCTGCGATTTCCATGCCGGGGACGCCGGCCTTTGGCTTGGTCAGTCCGTAGCCCAAACGGATCAAGTACGGCAGGCCGCTCGCAACGAGCCAGTCACCGATATGGACGCCGGCCGCTCGGACGCGAACGAGCACGTCGTCGTCCCCGACCGTTGGCTTCTCCATCTCTTTGAGCATCAGGAAGTCTTCGGGGGCCCCGTACTCGTCTTGGGTGATCGCTTTCATCGTGTTCTCCCTCTCCGTAGCGAAACCGGCAAGCCCCGGCCGGTCCGACCCTCGACGGTTTCGAGAGAGCCCAATCGCGGCCGACACCTGTCACGCCGCAGGCGTGAGACCTGAGAAACACGCTTGGACGCAGCAACGAATAGCACTGGACCCGACCCGCGAGGGCCGGGTCCAGTGGTCGTCTAGTTTGGTTAGGGAAGTTCGTTCACCCTGTCGGTGCTCGGGGGAGCAACCGGGCTGAACGCTGCCAGGTAGTTGCTGAGGGCCTCGAGGTCGTTCCCACCATCGATTCTCGTTGCCGGGTCGATCGTGCCGAAGGTGACGAAGTTGTCCCCGCCGTCGGCGAGGAAACTGTTGGCCGTCACCATGTACGTGGCTGCCGAGCTGAGATCGAACCCGCCCAGTTGTACATTTGCGACGGTGATGCTGGTGCAGTCTCCCGCCACAATCGTCTTCGACAGGTCATAGGTGAAGCCCTCCGACACGCCGAGGTGCAGGAATGGCTTACTCGAACCGAGTGGCTGGCACTGCTCCTCGAGCACCGACACGATCTGAGCGCCGGTCATCGGGAACGTGAGAACGGTGTTGCCGAACGGCTGGAACGTGAACGCCTCTCCGTAGGTGACGACGCCGTCGCCTTCACCGCTTGAGTCGGCGTACGTCAGATCGGAGCGCACACCGCCCGGATTCATGAACGCGACCTGCGCGCCGGCGGCCGATGTCGACCAAGCCTGAGCGTCGGCAACCAGGTTGCCTGCCGCCGACTCGACACCGCGATCAGTGCCCGACGGGTCGCCACCGCGAGTGATGTCGGCCGCGATCGTACCGACCGGGATGTTTCCCGACTCGTCGAAGAGAGGCTGCCACTTCTCGATCACCGCTGTCACCGCAGGATCGGGAGTGAGCGCCGACTGCTCCACGACGTGGTTGGTCGCCACGCTCAGATCGCGACGAACGTCGTTGGTGCGCTTGTCGATGACAAGGTCGAACTCCGAAACTACACGGCCGTACGAGTAGGCACTCGTGACGATGCGATCTTCACCGGCCGCGTCGGGGAGCAGGCAGTTGTATGGCAGATGCGTGTGGCCTGTGACCAGAACGTCGATCGCGGGATCGAGCGCATCGTTGATCGCGAGGATCGGTCCGGAGATGTCCTGGCAGGCATCAACGACGCCGGGAGCCGGATTCTGGGACCCGCCCTCGTGCAACAGCACGACGATGGCCTCGACACCCTGATCCTGGAGAATCGGGACGAGGGCATTGGCGGTCTCTGCTTCGTCGAGGAACTCCCAGCCAACGATGCCCTCCGCGGCAACCAGGGTCGACGTGGCTTCGAGCGTCATGCCGATGAAGGCGATCTTCACGCTCTCGAACTTCTCGATCCAGTACGGCGGCAGCGGAGTCTCTCCGGTCGCCTCGTTCACGGTGTTGGCAGCGAGCCACTGGAA
>JAUXCV010000001.1 GCA_030618675.1 Acidimicrobiia bacterium
GCCGAGCATGCTCCAGGTACCCGGCGCCAAGGACGTTGGTGTCGAGCTGTACACACTGTCGAAGAGTCATTCGATGGCCGGTTGGCGCGTCGGCTTCGTGGTCGGGAACCCGGAGGTGATCGCGGCGTTGGGGCAGTTGAAGTCGTACCTCGACTACGGGACCTTCCAACCCATCCAGATCGCATCGATCATCGCCCTGAACGAATGCGACGACTACGTCCCGGAGGTCGTCGACATCTACGAACGGCGGCTGGACATCCTCGTCGACGGGCTCAACCGCTTCGGGTGGGAGGTCGAGGAGCCGAAGAGCACGATGTTCGTGTGGGCCAGGATCCCCGAGCCGTACCGGCACATGGACTCGCTGACGTTCGCCCTGCATCTCCTCGACGAGGCGAAGGTCGCCGTGAGCCCGGGCATCGGCTTCGGTCCCTCGGGTGACGGCCACGTGCGTTTCGCGCTCGTGGAGAACGATCAACGCACGGCACAGGCTGTTCGCGGGATCCGTAATGCCCTGAACCTGGCGGAATAGGGAAGGCCAGAGACGACAGACGACAGCGAAGCCGCCGATCGTCGCGGGTGTGGCTGTTGTCTGTTCGCTGTGGTCCGAGCACCGAGTATCGAGGTGCGAGTCCCTACGACCGCCCGAGCGGGAGGTACGCCTTCTCGGCGTAGTCCTTCAGCATGCGGTGGGTCGAGAACTCCGAGAGGCCGGTGATCATGGCCGATTTCATCATGGCGATCCACGCTCGCGGCAGACCGTCCTCGTCCCGGTCGTAGAACGTCGGAACGACCTCCGATTCGAGCAAGCGGTACAGGGTGTTCGCGTCCTCTTCGTCCGATGAGGAGTGTTCGCCGAATCCCCAGCCGTTGGTGCCGTCGAATCCCTCGACCCACCAGCCGTCGAGGACGCTGAGGTTGAGACCGCCGTTCGCAGCGGACTTCATACCGGAGGTGCCGCTCGCCTCGCGAGGTGGGACCGGCGTATTGAGCCACACGTCGGACCCGGTGACCAGGGTCCGTCCGAGTCGCAGGTCGTAGTCCTCGACGAAGAACAGGTGGCCCTCGTATCGTCCGTCGTGGGACATGTCGAAGACGTGCTTGATGAGCGCTTGACCTTCTCGGTCGGCGGGGTGTGCCTTCCCTGCGAACACGAGTTGGACGGGCCGTTCGGGGTTCTTGAGAATCGCCTCGAGACGGTTCGGATCGGTGAAGAGCATCCCCGCTCGCTTGTACGTGGCGAACCGCCGGGCGAAGCCGATGGTGAGGCGATCGGCCGGCAGTTGATCGTCGAGCCACCGCAACCGACGGGATCCCACACCGTGGCGGGCGTACTCCTCGCGGAGTCGGGTCCGGAGGCGACGGGTCATCAACTCGCGCTGGGACTCGTGGGCGCGCCAGATCTTGGCGTCGTCGATGTCCCGTATTGCGCTCCACTCGGCAGGTTCATGGACCCGATCGACCCAGTCGTGGCCGAGGGCGCCCTCAAGGAGGCGCCACATGGGGCGGCCGAGCCAGGTTGATGGATGAACTCCGTTCGTGACGGCGAACGCCGGTCCTCCGATGAGTTCTCCCCAGTCGCGTGTGACGATGTCCGCATGCCGGACCGAGACTCCGTTCGTGCGATCTGACAGGCGGATGGCCAACGCTCCCATGTCGAACACGCCGCCGTCGTTCGACCCGCTTCTGGCGAGGCTTCGCTGGGTCTCGGTGTCGACTCCCTCGATCGTCCCACCGAGGGCTGCAGCTGCGAGCAAGGGGTCGAAGGTCTCGTTCCCCGCGGGTACCGGCGTGTGCAGAGTGAACAGCGTTCGGTCGGCGACCGATCGCTTCGCTGTTTCGAGATCGTGGCCGGCGACGATCTCCCAGGACAGGCGCTCGAGGAGGCTCAACGCGGCGTGACCCTCGTTGACGTGCCACATCGCTGGTTCGATTGCGAGCGCTCGCAGCACCCGCGCTCCACCGATTCCGAGCACGGTCTCCTGCGCGAACCGAGCCTCCCGGCCTCGCACGTAGAGGATGTGGGTGATCGGACGATCGGCGGGGTCGTTCTCAGGGAGGTTGGTGTCGAGCAAGATCAGGGGTACCCGTCCGACGTCGATCCGCCATGCTCCGATGGCGACGTCCCGGCCGTTGAGGGCGAGCGACACGCGAAGGGGGCGTCCGCTGTGGGGATCGAGCACTTCGCGAATGGGACGTCTGCGCATCTCGAGGCGCTGGTACGTGTGCTGCTGCCAGCCGTCGGGATCGACGGCCTGACGGAAGAAGCCACGCCGGTACAGCAGTCCGACTGCGATCAGGGGGATGCCGAGATCCGACGCCGACTTGACGTGATCACCAGCGAGCACGCCGAGTCCACCCGAGTAGAACGGGAGCTTCTCGTTGATGCCGTACTCGGCGCAGAGATAGGCAACCGGGCCCTCGAGTTCGCCGCCGTGGTTCGTGTCGAACCAGGTCTGATCGCTCGAGAGATACCGATCGAACCGTTCGACGACCTCGTCGTAGAGTTCGTTGAAGCTCCCGCTCGCCGCGAGCGCCTCCCAGGTCGAAGGTTCGACCACCTGGAGCAGGCCGATCGGATTGCGCGTGGCGGCCCACGCTTGCGGATCGATCCGGCTCCACAGATCGCGCGCGACCGGGTCCCACGACCACCAGAGGTTGTATGAGAGGTCGTAGAGCCTGAGAAAATCGCTCGGGATCCGGAGCGGGACTTTGGGGCCCACCGGGACGGACGCGGCGAGTTGAGAACGGCAGTCGGTCATGTGCGAGAACTCCTCGTGAGGTACTGCGCGAGGCTAGCGTCGAAGCGTTGTTGAAACCCCGGTGACACCCCGGGGGTCGGTACACAGAGCGACAGCAGAGCGGAGCTGTGATGTCCGGATACGCCATCTTGTTCCCCGGCCAGGGGAGTCAGAAGGTCGGCATGGGTGCCGGCCTTTTCTCCACGCGCCCCGAGTTGCTGGTCGAGACCGCGGACAGAGTCCTTGGATGGTCGCTCGAAGCGCTCATCACAGACGGCCCGCAGGAAGAACTGACGAAGACCGAACATGCTCAGCCGGCCCTGTACGCGGTGTCGTACGCCCTGTGGGAGGCGTTGAGCGATGCGCTGCCGACACGACCGGCCGCGGCGGCCGGCCACTCCCTCGGGGAGTACACGGCACTGGCGGCTGCGGGAGCGCTCTCGTACGAAGATGGGCTGACGCTCGTCGCGGAACGAGGCCGAGCGATGGCCGGCGCGCCATCGGCAAGTGACCCTTCGGGCATGGCCGCACTCATCGGCGCCGACCTCGAGCACGCTGAGCGTATCGCCGCCGACCGGCGAGCGGAAGGCGGAAGACTCTGGGTCGCGAACGTGAACACACCATCACAGATCGTGCTGGCCGGCAGCCGGCTCGACATCGAGTGGCTCAGCGAGAACGCCCGGTCGCTGGGTATCCGTCGTGCGATCCCTCTCGACGTCGCAGGGGCGTTCCACTCGCCCTACATGGCGCCGGCAGCAGAGCGACTGAGGACCGCTCTGGAACGGGTCGAGTTCGCGGAGCCGTCATTCACGGTGTATGCGAACACGACGGGACGGCTGGTGGAGGATCCGGTCCGGCAACTCGGTGAGCAACTGATCCGGCCGGTCCAGTTCGCATCGACGCTCGAGCGGCTGGCGGCCGACGGGATCACGACCTTCATCCACGTCGGGCCGGGAGACGTGACGGCCGGTCTCGTCAAACGAACGCTCACGGACGCCGTCGTGCACGTGGTATCCGATCTCGACGGAATCGCCGCCGTCGCGAGCGACCCGTCCGTACAATGACCGATCTGTCCGAGGAGGAACGCGAATGCAGCGAGTGATGATCACCGGCTGGGGCCGATGTATGCCGGAGCCAACCGTCACGAACGACGATCTCGCAACCGTCATCGATACGTCGGACGAGTGGATCGCGACGCGCTCCGGCATCCGGCAGCGGAGGGTCTCCCACGTCGACAACTCCGACATGGCGCTTGTTGCGTCCCGCCACGCCCTGGCGGCCGCCGGACTCGAAGCGACAGACCTCGACTACATCCTCGTGGCGACCTGCACACCCGACCGCTTCATCCCCGCGATGGCCTGCCACCTCCAGGCGAAGCTCGGCGCCGTGAACGCTGCGGCGACCGACACCAACGCCGGATGCACCGGCTTCATCTACGGACTGAATCTCGCCGCCGGCCTCATCGCCACTGGATCGGCCCGCCGCATCCTCCTCCTCGGATCCGAGCGTCTCACGCCGTATCTCGATCTTGAGAACCGTGACACGGCGGTGCTGTTCGGCGACGGATCCGGCGCCGTCATCCTCGAACCGTCGGATACCGACGAGGGCATGCAGTCGATCAACGTCGGCTCGGATGGCAATCTCGCCGGAGCGCTGACCATCGAGGGCGCCGGTTCATCCTGGATGGAGATTCCCTCGCCGGTGCGGGTCGTGATGGACGGCCGCGAGGTGTTCAGGAACGCCGTTGTCGGCATGGGCGCCGCAGCCGAGAAGGCGCTCGCCGACGCCGGATGGTCGATCGATGAGGTGGATCTGCTGATCCCGCATCAGGCCAACATCAGGATCATCGACGCCACGACGAAGCGCCTCGGCATCGATCCGGAAAAGGTGTACACGAACATCGACGCATACGGGAACACATCGGCCGCCACGATCCCGATCGCTCTCTCAGAGGCCATCGACCGAGGTCGTTTGAAGCCCGGAGCGAAGCTCGTGCTGGTGGCGTTCGGAGCGGGTCTCACCTGGGGAGCTACCGCGATCCAATGGGGTCAGAGGGTCGAGCCGAAGTCGCTCAGCGATGCCGCGCTCCCGCCGAGCGACCGGACCGGCATCCAGATCATGATCGATCGACAGAGCGCGAGGCAGTGATGAGCCGCGTAGCGCTGGTCACCGGAGGTTCGCGAGGGATCGGCAGAGCGATCGCGTTGCGTCTTGCATCCGACGGTCACGCCGTCGCTGTCAACTACGCGACGAACAGTGCGGCGGCCGACGACGTCGTCGCAACCATCACGGGCAACGGCGGGGCAGCGATCGCCGTGAGAGCAGACGTCGGTGACGCCGATGCTGTCGCAGCGATGTTCGAGGCCGTGGAAGAGGAACTCGGGCGGGTCGACGTGCTCGTCAACAACGCCGGCATCACGCGGGACGACCTGCTGCTGAGAATGGGACCCGAAGCCTGGGATCAGGTGATCGAGACGAACCTCCGGTCCGTGTACCTCTGCTCGCGGGCCGCCATGCGCGGCATGCTCCGCTCCCGATGGGGTCGGATCATCTCGGTGAGTTCCATCTCCGGGATCACAGGGAACCCCGGTCAGGCGAACTACGCGGCGTCGAAGGCGGGGATCATCGGATTCTCGAAGTCGATCGCCCGGGAGATCGGATCGAGGAACATAACGGTCAACGTGGTTGCTCCGGGTTTCATCGAAACGGACATGACGGAAGAACTCGGAACCGAGATAGCGGAAGAGGTGGCCCGCAGGGTTGCGGTCGGCCGCCTCGGACGACCGGAGGAGATCGCGGCGGCGGTGGGCTATCTTGCCTCCGACGACGCGGCGTACGTAACGGGTCAGACGCTCGTCGTAGACGGCGGTCTGGCCCTGTAGAACGGCTACTAGGAGGCTGAGACAATGGAGCGCACGGAGATCGAATCGAAGCTGACCGACCTTCTCGTCGATGAGCTTGGGATCGAGCGTGATGACATCAGGGCAGACGCGACGTTCGAAGAGGATCTCGATGTCGACTCGCTCGGGGTCGTCGAACTGCTCATGGCCCTCGAGGACAACTTCGGAGTGAAGATCCCAGACGAGGAAGCCGAGCAGATCACGACGGTGGGCGAGGCGATCGACCTCGTGGAGAAGAAGCTCAACGCGTAGGAGTTGGACTAGGAGCACATCATGAACGACCGTCGCGTCGTTGTCACCGGCCTCGGCACCGTCAACCCCGTCGCCGGTGACGTCGAAAGCACCTGGCGCGGACTCCTCGACGGCACGTCGGGAGTCGGCCCGATCACGTCGATCGAGGCTTCGGACCTGCCGTCGCAGATCGCCGGTGAGATCACAGACTTCGATATCGAGGCCTTCATGCCCCGACGCCAGGCGAGGCGGATGGATCGGTACGCCCAGCTCTTCTGGGTTGCCGCCCGCGAAGCGCTCGGCGACTCGGGGATCGCCTACGAACCCGATGACCCTGCCGCCTACCGGGCAGGCGTTGTCGTCGGCTCCGGGATCGGTGGTGTCACCACGTTCGAAGAGGAGGTGACCACGCTGCTCGAGGTTGGTCCTCACCGGTTGAGCCCGTTCGGGATCCCGAAGATCATCGCGAACCTGGCGGGAGGCCAGATCTCGATCGATTTCAATCTCTACGGACCGAACACGACGGCGGTGACCGCGTGTGCGGCGTCGGCCAACGCGATCGGCGACGCCGCTGCGATCATCCAGCGAGGAGCGGCCGACGTGATGCTCGCGGGAGGCGCCGATGCCGCCATCACGCGACTCGCCATGGGCGGGTTCGCCCAGGCACGGGCCCTGAGCACCCGCAACGATGATCCTCAGGGCGCCAGCCGACCGTTCGACGCGGGCCGTGATGGTTTCGTCATGGCGGAAGGTGCCGCAGCTCTGGTGCTCGAAGAGCGGGAACATGCGCTGGAACGCGGTGCGACGGTGTACGCCGAAGTCGTCGGGTACGGCATGTCGGCCGACGGCTATCACGTGACGCTGCCCCGTCCCGGCGGCGACGGCGCGGCGAGAGCCATGCAGAGTGCCCTCGACGATGCAGGGATCGCCGCCGAACAGGTTTCGTACATCAACGCCCACGGGACGTCCACGGCGGCGAACGACGTCACCGAGACCATGGCGATCAAGACCGTGTTCGGTGACCATGCGTACCGGGTGCCGATTTCGTCGACGAAGTCGATGACGGGGCACCTGCTCGGCGGGGCAGGGGCAGTTGAGGCCGTCGCCAGCGTGCTCGCGATCCGCGATGGCATCGTGCCACCCACGATCAATCTCACGGATCCCGACCCGGAGTGCGATCTCGACTACGTCCCGGGAGAAGCCAGAACCGTCGACGTGCAGTACGCGATGAGCAACTCCTTCGGCTTCGGCGGCCACAACGTGGTGCTGGTATTCAGTAGTCAGTAGTCAGTAGTCAGTATCCCGTGTCCGGTTGTCGGTGAAGGCTCTGCCTGATCTACTGCTTTTCTCAGCTACTCAGCTACTCAGCTACTCAGCTACTCAGCTACTCAGCTACTGATCTACTTCCTGTCCCTGTACCGTGACGCCATGACGCGGTTCGCTGAACCAATCCTGCACGTCGACATGGATTCGTTCTTCGTCGAGGTCGAACGACTCGATCATCCGGAACTGATCGGGAAACCGGTCGCGGTCGGTGGAACCGGTGGTCGCGGTGTCGTAGCGTCGGCCAGTTACGAGGCCCGCAGCTTCGGAGTGCGGTCGGCCATGCCGGTCGGAGAGGCACGGCGACGATGCCCCGGTCTCGTGGTGGTCGACTCATCGCACGGTCGCTACGGCGCCGTTTCGGCAGAGATCTTCGAGATCATGCGCTCGTTCACACCGCTCGTCGAGGGGATATCCATCGATGAAGCGTTCCTCGACGTGTCCGGACTCAGGCTCCACTATCGGTCGGTCGAGGAGATCGGTACAGAGATCAGAGTGGCGATCAGAGAGCAGATCGGTATCCCGGCGTCGGTCGGGATCGCAGCGAACAAGTTCGTCGCGAAACTCGCATCGAAACACGCGAAGCCCGATGGCATGCTGCTCATCGTTGCGGGAACGGAACTCGACTTCCTCCACCCCCTCGACATCGGTGAGTTGTGGGGCGTGGGCGAGGCGACGGAGAAGTCGCTCGGCGATCTCGGGATCCGAACCATCGGCGATCTCGCCGGCACTCCGGCCGTTCTGCTGGAACACCGGATCGGGAAAGCAGCGGCGCAGCACCTCGGGGCGCTGGCCCGGGCCCAGGATCCTCGCGCCGTCGAGGGAGGGACACCGGCCCGGTCGATCTCGTCGGAGAGCACGTTCGCCCGGGACCTCGGCGATCGGGACACGATCGAGCGTGAGACGCTCAGGCTGTGTGACCAGGTTGCAGCACGCTTGGCGAAGGCGGGAGTTGCCGGTCACACGGTCACGCTCAAGGTCCGGTTCTCCGACTTCGCCACGATCAGCCGTTCGTCGCGGCACCAGGAACCGATCGCCTCTACGGCGGAGATCTGGGAGACCGCCGGCGCGCTTGTCGATCGTGCCGCGATCGGTACAAGGTCCGTCCGCTTGCTCGGAGTGGCGGTGAGCGATCTCGTCGACGTCGGGGGCGCTAGGCAGATGGTGCTCGGTCACGAGCGGATCGACGCTGCGGCCGAAGCCGTCGACGGTGTCAGGGATCGGTTCGGTGCCGGTGCCGTCATCCCAGCCAGAGTTGCGCCATCCCCAAGGGATCCGAACCACCGGCCTTGCGATGAAGGCTGAAAGGACCCGTTACGCGTAAGTGTCGTACCGGTATACTGTGAGTGGGAACCGGATCGACGCGGAGGCTGGCCGAATGGCGCTGGACGATCGAGAGCAGAAGATCCTCGAAGAGATCGAACGCAACCTCTATGCCGAGGATCCCAAACTCGCGCAAACGGTCGCCAAGACCGATCTGTCGACCCGTATCAGGCGACGCCGACTCCTCGCAGGAATCGGCTTCTTCATCGGACTGGCGATCATGCTCGGAACCTTCACGAGGTTCTCATATCTCGCCGGTCTTGGGTTCATCTTGATGGTGGCATCTGCCGCCACGATCGCTACGACGATGCGTGGGATGCGGGCCGATCGGACCGCCTCGTTCTCCGTTTCCGGATGGATGGATGACGCCAGAGAACGTTGGCGTCGAGAACGCTAAGATTGCGTTTCCCGCGAGGGATCACAAGGATTTACGAACCGGCCGGGCGGCCGGAGAACGATGGGGAAAACGCGTGGATGGTTTCACCGCTCAGCAGGCGACTCGACTGACGGCTTGTACACCTCATCAGCTTCGGTACTGGGACAAGGTGGCGCTCGTTCAGCCCTCTCTCCAGCAAACGGGTGGCCGGCCGGGTCGACGTCGCCTCTACTCGTTCCGGGATCTCGTGGCCCTGCGGGTCGTCAAGAGCCTCCTCGACAACGGGATGTCGATTCAGCGGGTGCGCCGGGCCTGGGATTACCTGCGACGGACCGGCGATATGGAGAACCACCTCTCCGAGATCCGTCTCATTACCGACGGGGACACGATCTTCGCGGTTGCGGTCGACGAGGAAGAGATCCTCGATGCTCTGCGACAAGGACAGCTCGCTTTCTTCGTAGCGATCAACGACATCACGCAGTCCGTCGAAGAGGACATCTCCCTGTTCGAACTCGACCGGACGCGGTTCCTCGAGATGCTCCGCTTCGTCGAAGATGACGTTCTCGCGGAGGTCGACGAAGCCGGCGGATGATCTGAGACCGCAGGACCGGAACCGCGATCACCGTCGGAACCGTCTCCGAAGCGAACTCAGCCGGTACTGCGAACGTGTGCGTTCCAAGGGGGAGTAGCGGGCCGCAAGCCGCTCGCCCGTCTTTTCCATCGAACGTCGGGCGACCTCGATCTGGTCGTCGGAAACGGTATCGGTGCTGCCGTAGACCGACCGGGTGTAGACGGCGGCCAACGGCGCCAACGATTCATCGACCCGCGCCGCGACCTCATCCGGAGTCGATGCCGGATCCGGCTCCTCGGCCAGGTCGGTGAGTCTCACCACGATCTCCTCCCACGCTGCCGAGACATCGCCGTCCGCGAGACGTCTCATGCGACTGCGATGGCGGATCCACTTCACGAGCGGCAGAGCGATGGCGATGAGCACCAGGAGCGCAGCGACAACGCTCACGATCGGGAGCCAACCAGGGAGCGACGCAGACGTCGTCTCCCCGCCGGTGCCGATGAACCCCACATCCGGCCGCCTGTTGTCCGGCGAGAAGACTCCGCTGGGCAGATCGGCCGGGTTGTCGGCCGGGATGCGCACCGGCTCGGGAACCTGATCGAGATACGCTGCGAGATCGTAACCCAGGGCGTCCTCCATCGTCTGGTAACTGGTAGCCGGATTGGCGCCGTCGCGTCGCGGCGTCGGGTCGAAACTGACCCATCCCTGGCTCGGGATCCACAACTCGACCCATGAATGAGCGTTGTTGTCCCGGACCACCACGTCGTTGCCGCCGACGGGATCGCCGGGGGTGAAGCCGAGGACGACCCTCGTCGGGATTCCGATCGACCGCGTCATCACCGCCATCGATGTCGCGAACTGCTCGCAATAGCCCCTGCGGTATCCGACGTTCTCCGGAGAATCATCGAACAGCCAGGTAGCGAGAACGTCTTCTCCGTGCCCCTCGCCGTGGACGTCGAGATCGTAGACGAAGCCTCCGGTCTCCCTGAACCAGTGCTCGATGGCGAGGCCCTTCTCGAACGACGTGGTGAGGTTCCGCGTCAGTTCGATCGCCTCGGACTCGATATCCGGGTGGAGCCCCGGGGGAAGGTCGACGTACTGTTCGGCGTCCGGGAACTCCCGATACTCAACGTCGGTGAGATCCGGGGGTGTCTCGCCGCCGACCGCAGCGGCGGAGAACAGGGGAGAGAGACCGCCACCCGGCACGCCGGCGACTGCTGCCGGGTCGACCACCGGGATCTCCGAGAGGACCCGGTACCTCATTCCGCGATATGTTCGGTCACCTCTGAAGACCAGAGCCGTGTCGACTCGGCGGATACGGAACGCGTCGGCGTCTTCGCCGTCGGCGCCGACGACGGCGTATGGGGTCGGGAGCCAATCCTGTCCGAGCGCTTCGATCTCGATGTCAACCGTGATGACCTCAGTCTCCCCGCCGAACTCGTACCCCTCTTCTTCGAGAGGTTCTTCGTCCAGCGGGTAGACCCGCGGCCGGTTGACCGACCACTGACCGTTGCTGTACGTGTCCAGCGTGAGGAGTCGGAAATACACCTCGTCGGGAGACGCATCTCCGTCGATCGTCGCCCGGAAGAGAGGAATGCCTTCCTGAGAGACGAGGCCCTCGTGGATGCTGACGTACGGGTTGTAGGAGACACCCCCATAGATCCCGCCGCCCAACCCTCCCGGGGTACGCCACGACAACACGCCATCGGGCGGAACCGTGGGCCCGATCATCCCGACTCCAACGACGGCAACTGCGACCGTCATGGCCACAAGCAGTGCAGCCGTGAGTGTTGGGGCGTTCGAGGGTGGTCGTTGGCGGTCACCGACCATCCTTCCGGCCCCTCGATCGCGCTCGTCCAGAGCGACGGCGAGGATCGTTCCCGCAACCAGGACGATGAAGGCGCCGAGAGCGAAGAGGCCATCGTTGCGCCGGTTCAGCGTCGCGAATTGGAGCGCCACGACGAGCGGCGGGAGGAGCGCTGCGAAGGGATGGTCTTTCGAAAGACCCCATGCCAGGAGGCCTCCGAGCAGCCAGAACAAGGCCATCAGGATCACGACGATGCCGATGATCGGTCGGACCGGCTCGACACCGTACCGGATGACATCGAAGGCACGCACAAGATCCGACCAGAGGGCAACGATCCCGGTCGATGTCGGCAGAATGAGGACCGAATCCGACGGCGCCGCGAACCGGGTCGCCACCAGGAAGAGCGCAGCAACGTTGATCAACACGATCCATATCGCTCGCAACCGATACGTCACAGCCGTCCATGTGACGATGAGGCCGATGGCGAATCCGGACAGCACAACGAGCTGCCACTTGGCCCCCGACGCCGTCGGCAGCAGCAGCCGCGTCAGTTGCCAGAAGGCGAACCCGATCGATGCGAAACCGGCTATCCAGCTGTAGCGGTAGACCACGTCCGCTCCATTCCTTGCTTCCACGCCGATGCCCAGGGTTCGGTCGACGGTGACGAGACCACCGTCGCTCCCGCTCGGGCGAACTGCACGAGTGCGTCGTCGGCTCTAGATCCCGACGACATCACGACCGTCCGGTAGAAGTCCTTTCCGAGAAGTCGGTACATGCCGAGAACGGGATCGTCGGGTACGCCCGTAACCAGGATGAGCACGCCTCCGGTGGCTCCCGTACGGCGAAGACGAGTGATCGATGTCACGAGATCGAGAGCCTGTGCCGGTTGAACGGCGGCGAGCTCTTCCATCGCGATCCCGTAACCCTCGCCGCTACCGACCACGATCCCGGACCCGGATCCGGTCCACAACGTCGGCGCGTATCCGTTCCGGAAGAGATGCCGGAAGACAGAAGCGGCTCCCCGAACCGCATGCTCGAACATCTCCGAATCCGGGTACGCCGTTCCGCGGGGATCGAGGAGGACGAGCGCCCTCGTTTGCCACGGCGTCTCCAGCTGACGGATCATGAGCTCGTCGCGTTTCGCCGTCGACGGCCAGTGGACCTTCCTGAGGTCGTCCCCCAGCTGGTACTCGCGAAGGGTGAAGAAATCCTCTCCTCCGGTCTGGGAGAAGCTCGCCCGCGAGGTGTTGACGGTCGGGTCGTGACCGCGACCGTGGGGGAGGCCGTCGAGATCTTCGACGGCCGGGTACACAGCGAGGCGGTCGATCTTCCCGGCCGTGCCTCCAGCCTCGGAGAGAGCGAGCGGGTCCCGAACCTGGACGATGGCCGGCCCGACCGTGTAGATCCCCCGGGGACGACACAAGACCTCGTAGCGGGCGACCATCGGATTCCGAGGTTCCACGCGGTCGGCAACGAAGCGTGCTGTGCCCAGACCGGAGACCTCATCGAGGACGATGGCCTGGGGAATGCGACGACTGGTCGAAAGTGTGACTTCCACGATCGCCCGGTCCCCATCGTGAACCTGGAAGGGAGTGATGAGGCGCGAGACCGCCACGCTCGGGACGGTCGACCGCACGTAGGCGACTCCGCCCCCGATCGCCAGGGCGAGGAAGAGACCCACGCCGAGCATCAACCGCTCGCCGAACACGACCCACAAGACGATCAGCGCAACGCCCGCTCCGAGGGCTGCCCATCCGCGGGTCGTTGGCATCAGTGACCGGTCCTTACGTCGCCGCGACGCGAGTGCCGGGTACCGGCACGCTTCCGCTGACTCCTTCGAGGATCTTCTCTACGGTCACTCCCCGCATCTGTGCCTCGGGACGCATGATCAGCCGGTGGTTGAGCACCGGACACAGCACGTTCTTCACATCGTCCGGCGACACGTAGTCGCGACCGGCGATCGCGGCGATCGTGCGTGCCGCTCGTTGGAGGAACAGCGAAGCTCGCGGAGACGCACCGAGGAGAAGATCGGGCTCATCTCGCGTTGCCTCAGCTATGTCGATGATGTACTCCTTCACGACATCCGCTACGTGGACCTGTAGAGCGATCTCGGCCATCCGGACGACGTCCTCTGCGTGGATGACCGGCCGAAGATCTTCGAACGTGGATCGATTGCCGTGGGTGTCGAGCATCTCGAGTTCCTTCGAGCGAGTCGGATACCCCACCGTGAGGCGCATCATGAAACGATCGAGCTGTGCTTCAGGGAGGGGGTATGTTCCTTCGTGCTCGATCGGGTTCTGTGTTGCCACCACGATGAACGGGGGACCGAGGGTGCGAGTCACGCCGTCGACGGTGACCTGAAGCTCTTCCATCGCTTCGAGCAACGCTGCCTGGGTCTTCGGACTCGCACGGTTGATCTCGTCTCCGAGGACGACATTCGAGAAGACGGGCCCGGAGCGGAAGACGAACTCCCCAGACTCGCGATCCCAGACGGAGACACCGGTGATGTCGGAGGGGAGGAGGTCCGGGGTGAACTGGATCCTTTGGAACGAGCAGTCGATCGACCGCGCGAGGGACTTGGCCAGGAGGGTCTTCCCGACACCCGGCACGTCTTCGATGAGGATGTGCCCGCCCGAGATCAGGCACGAGACGATGAGTTCGACCGTCTCTCGCTTGCCCTGGATGACATGCTCGATGTTGTCGGCGACGGCTCGGAATCGTTCATCGAACCAGGCCAGTTCGTCCGGGGTCACTTGCACGCGGCAGCCTCCTGTGTTTCTCGCATGACCGAGAATAGAGGGTGTGAAGGGTTTGGGGGACGAAGAGTGAGTAGCGGAGTAGCGGAGTAGCGGAGTAGGAGGCACACGCTCCGTCGACTACTCAGCTACTCGGCTACTCGGCTACCTTCTCACACATGCTCTCGCGCTCTACGGTTCTCGCTGTTCTCAGACGACCGGCACTCTGGGCTACTGCTGTCGGGGCTGTGTTCTCGTTCGCTCGTCCCGGATGGTGGCGCCGACGTCCCTACCTTCCTGTTCCGGACGGCGAACTCATCGCATGGCGCACCGCGACGGCCTACGGGAGTGACGACGTCGACCCTGCCACAGAGGACATCGTGGCGTACCTCGAGTGGAGGAAACGGTGCGCCCGTGGGCTGACGAGGAGCGGCTGAAGCGATCGTAGGACCGAGGGATCACCCGGCCGTTTCGGGGAACTCCCTGCGGAACTCATCCACTTTCGCGACGACGTCCCGCACGAATCGAGCGCGGTCTTCGGATGCTCCTGACAGTCCGTCATGATCGGGTTCGCTGGTCGAGACGATGTCTAACCCGAGTCCCTGCAGGTAGCCGAGCATGATCTCCCGGGTGACCTCATCCGAGGAGAGGATCGAGAGTTCGGAGACGACGAGCGCATCGGCGACCCCGGATCGTGCGATAGCTAGGAGCGCTCGGAACCCGTCCCGTCCCTGGAACTGTGCCGGATCTCTGACATCCCGACACGTCGCGACGAGGTGGTGGCCGGAATCGGCAGACCATCGTCGTATTCGCTCGCTCTGAGCGAACGCTGTCTCACCGTCGGTCAGGCTCGGTGCCTCCCGTACGTACCCGACGACGCGCACATTCTCTCCAACGCTCTCGATGCTGGTGCCCGACGGAGTATGGCAGGGATACGCTGAGTGGTCAACTGCTCTCGCTAAGTGGTTTCGCGTTCGATGTGCACGACCCTTGCTGCTGGTACGCTCTGTCCGTGGCACGATCCCTCGTCCTGAACGCGAGCCTCGAACCGCTGTCGGTGGTTCCCGTGCGACGCGCGTTGGTGCTCGTGCTCCGAGATCGGGCCGATGTGCTCGTCACGAACGGTGCGCTCTGGCGGTCCGAGGCGTTCTCGCTGCCGTCGCCGTCGGTCGTTCGTCTGAAGCGGTACGTGCGGGTTCCCTATCAGCGAAGGATCCCGGTGAACCGCAGAACGGTCTTCCAGCGTGATGAGCACCGATGCCAGTACTGCGGGCGTCAGGCCGAGAATCTCGATCATGTCGTGCCCCGGTCGCAGGGCGGCGAACACTCCTGGTCGAACGTTGTCGCCGCCTGCCGCCGCTGCAACACCAAGAAGGGCGGACGCACGCCGACCGAGGCCGGACTCCGGCTCGCATCGTTTCCGCGACAGCCCCGAACGGACACGTGGGTGGCGGCCGCGATCGGCGGTTCGGTCGATCCGGACTGGGTGCCCTACGTCAGGTCGTAGCCGACCGGATCAGGAGCACGGGCTTGGGGCACCGGCGAACGAGCTTGGTGCCCGTCGAGCCGAGCAGCCCTTGGAACAGACCCTGACCGTGGGAGCCGATCACGACGACTTCGGCACCGAGCGCCTCCAACTGGTCGAGGATCGTGTTCGTCACATTCTCGCTCTCGACGACACTGCCTTCCACCTCAACTCCCTCTTCTCGAAGGGCCGCGATGATCGGTGTCGTGTGCTGGTCGAGTTTGTCGGCCAGGTAGCGCTCGATCACGGCATCATCGCCCGGCCAACCCCTTGGGGCTTCCTGAGGAACGGCCGGAGTTGCAACGAACTCGTCATCGACGATCACGCCGACGCCGTCCATAGCACCCCACTGACCCCGCATGTCATGGAGGAATGCGCGAGGCACCTCGACGACGGTGAGCACGGTCACTCGACCGCTGGGACCGGCAAGCCCGGCGGCGAAGCTCGAAGCGGTTTCGACATCGATCTTTCCATCGGTGGCGATGAGTACGTGCACGGTTCCTCCTCGGAGTGTCGCGTCTCAGACTATACGGATAGTCCGGCCTCGCGCCCGATTGAGATCAGGGTCGGGGTCTCGATGCCGGCCGAGCGGGCGTAACCGATCGCTCGCTCGAGACGGCGCGGGGCGCTGCGACCGGTCGCTCCGTGGTCGGGGTCGCCCTCGATAGCTCGGACCATTCCACTGATCGCGCTGATGTGATCGATGGCCGCGCCGACGAGCCACTCCTGGATCTCGAGGATCTCTGAGACGACGGCGTCGGCAAGCGGTCGGTGGTTGCTCCACAGATCGGAGACTGATCCTCCTGTTCTCAGGCCGACGATATTCGCTGTGAGGATGTAGAGGTTCTTCGCGACCAGGGCATCGATCAGGGCGTCGTCCGGGATCCGTTCGGCCGGGATCCCGATCGATGTCAACGCCTCGACGAGGAGGCCGGCTTCCGGCCCCGCTATCGGTGTCGGGATGATGACCTTGGTTGGCCGTCCGGGCTTCTTCTCGAACCATACGACGGCAACGGTCGGCGACACGATGGCGTGGCGCTCCCAGTCGCGGGGGAGGAGTTCGTTCTGGATCAACCCCACCCGGGTCCGCCATCCGTCGGGTATCTGTTCGAGGGACGCGTGAAGATCGTCTTCGCCGACGGTCACGAGGGCGAGCGCTGGCTCGGGCGTGACCGGGGCCGCCTCTGTCATGGGTGTTGCACGCAGTATCGGGAACACGGGATGTCCGGAGCGGAGGAGGGCATGTGAGAACACCGCTCCCATCTCTCCGACACCGATGAGGGTGATGGGTTGCTTCATGGGCCACAGGCTACCTCGCGGACTACCGGCGGGGACACAGGGGAACGTTCGGGGGCGAATGAGTTGACAAGTGGAACAGAGTGGGCCATAGTGGGGCTTCGTGGAAGATGGTGATCGCAGCGCAACGGAGGCGCGGAAGCGTGTTTCTCGGAGAATACAGTCACTCGCTTGACGAGAAGGGCCGGGTCGTGATGCCCAGCAAGTTCCGTATGGGGCTTGACGATGGGTGCGTCATGACCAAGGGCCAAGAGCACTGCATCTATGTCTTCCCGATGGATCGATGGGAAGAGGAATCGGCCAAGGTTCTCAAACTGCCACGCACTGATCGGCGGGCCAGGAACTTCTCGCGGTCCTTCTTCGCCTCAGCGTCGGATCAGGCACTCGATCGGCAGGGACGAGTGCAGATTCCAGAATCACTGCGCCGCTACGCCGGGTTGGAGAAGGACCTCACGGTGGTCGGTGTTGCGGACCGTATCGAGGTCTGGGCGACCGACACGTGGAGATCGGTAGCAGCAGAGGCCGACGAGTACTACGCCGAGATCGCGGAGGCGCTCTCTGAGGATGGGATATGAACGAACGATACGAGCACCCGGTCGCCGGCCCCGTGCTCGGACCAACGAGATGGTCTGGCCTGTGGTCAGTCCCCCGGATGCCAATTGGAAGGCCCCTTACTCCGCCCGCTTCCATGTTGGCGCCAGCGCTCCGGGGGACTGACCATGGATCAGACCATGGACAGCTACCACGAGCCCGTCCTCGCGACCGAGTGTGTTCGAATGCTCGCGCCGGCAGCGAGTGGCGTTGTCGTGGACGGCACGTTCGGCGGCGGCGGTCACACGCGGCGGCTCCTCGATGCGTATCCAGAGATACGGATCGTCGGGATCGACCGCGATCCGGATGCGGTAGCCAACACGCCGGACGATCCGCGGGTACGGGTCGTGCTCGGGAACTTCACAGACATCGAACGGATCGTGCACGATGAGTTGGGCTCACCACCTGACGGTTCTGGGACCGTTGACGGGGTTCTTCTGGACCTGGGTATCTCATCGCATCAGGTCGACGCAGCGTCACGAGGATTCTCCTATCACAGGAGCGGCCCAATCGATATGCGCATGGGCATGGATGTGTCGGAATCGGCCGGTGACATCGTCAACGAGTACGACCGCGACGACCTTCGTGACCTCATCAGACGCTTCGGAGAGGAGCGCTTCGCCGGGCGCATCGCAGACGCCATCGTCGCAGCGCGGCCGCTCAGCGACACGACCGCCCTCGCGTCCGTTATCGCGAACGCCGTCCCCGCGGCGGCACGCCGTTCCGGACATCCGGCCAGGAAGACGTTTCAAGCTCTCCGCATCGCCACGAACGCTGAACTGGATGCGCTCTCGGCCGGTCTCGAATCCGCCATCCAGATTCTCAGACCCGGTGGGAGGATCTGCGTGATCTCCTACCACTCGCTCGAGGATCGCATCGTCAAGCGAAGGATCGCGGCGGGTACGACCGGTTGCGTGTGCCCACCGGAACTCCCGGTCTGCGGCTGTGATCAGATTCAAGAACTCGAAGATCTCGGACGATTCCGGCCATCGGTCGAGGAGATCGCTCGGAACCCCCGTGCGAGGAGCGCGATCATGCGCGTGGCTGAGAAGGTTCCGGCATGACGGCCGGTGTTCTTCCGCGGTCAACGAACCGTCGTGTCGGTGAACGGTCACGTGCACGTCAGCGACCGGTTGTTCGACCGCTCCTGATATTCACGATCGCGGTCATCCTGGCCTTCTTCGCGGTCATCTACTCACGGATCTCTCTTGACCGCACCGCCTTCGAACTCCAGCGACTCGACCGAGAGGTCGTTGCCGAACAGGAACGTCATTGGAACCTGCGCGCCGATTACGCGCACCTCCAGGCGCCCGAACTGATCACACAAAGGGCCGCCGCCCTCGGACTCGTCTATCCGGAGGATCGTCGAACGATCGAGATCACCGGCATGGCGAACACGGTCGGCGGCCCCGAGGATCGATGGATGGACATGAGAGCGCTGCTCGTGGAGCAGCCGTGATGATCGAAGGAGGGGAACGATGCGCAGGCCGAACGCTGGCGGCCACGCAACTGACCGTCGAGAAACGCTGAGGGTGGTCTGAGATGGCACGAACGACGTTCCGCTTCGTCGACTTTCGGCTGATCGTGGTCGGACTTGTCTTCGTTCTCGCGTGGGCGGGTATCGGATACCGGCTGTTCCAGGTCCAAGGTGCCGACGCCGCAACCCTTGCTCAACGTGGATTCGATCAACGCGTCCGCCACGAGACGATCCAGGCGAAGCGGGGAACCATCTACGACAGGGACGGTATCGAACTCGCCATCACGGTTCACGCCAAGGCCCTGGTCGCGGATCCGAGCCTCGTCGAGGAACCGGAGGAGGCGGCCTCGATACTCGCTCCGATCGTCGGTGCCGACTACGTCGAACTGGTGCAACGGCTCAAGGCGGATGGGAGATTCACGTACGTCGCTCGCAGACTCACCGGCGACACCGTGGATCGGGCGAGAGAGGCGATCACATCGGCCGACCTGGTCGGTTTCACCTTTCGTGACGAACCGCTGCGGCTCTACCCTGCGGGCTCCCTTGCTTCTCCGGTGATCGGGCTTACGCGGCTCGACGACGGGAGTGGCACCGAGGGCATCGAAGCCGTGATGGACACCGAACTCAGCGGCCGCGCAGGTAAGCGAATCGTCGAACGCGATCAAGCCGGCCGTGCGATCCCGCAGGCGGAGTTCCTCCTCGAACCCGCTGTGGCCGGTTCCGACGTCGTGCTGACGCTGGATCGCGAGATCCAGTACACGGCCGAGTCGGCGCTCCAAGCAGGGATCGACCGCTCGGGAGCACTCGGCGGTTCCGCGATCGTGATGAGCGTCGCCAGCGGTGAGATCCTCGCCATGGTGTCGCTCCCGGGTTTCGACGGATCCGATCGATCGACACTCGACCCGGCGACTCTGCGCAATCGCGCGGTCACCGACGTATACGAACCGGGCTCTACTCTCAAGGTCGTAACCGTTGCGGCAGCCCTCGAAGAGGGTGTCGTCCGCCCCGATACGCCCTTCGAGACCCCGCACGAGATCGCGATCGGCGGAGAGACCTACACCGACCACGGATACAACCCGGCCGTCATGACCGTTTCAGACATCGTCGAGAAGTCATCGAACGTGGGCACCATCAAGATCCAACGCCAGCTCGGGAACGAGGCGCACTACAGGTATCTCGACGCGTTCGGCCTCGGCCGGCCTGCATCGATCGACTTCGCCGGTGAATCGGCAGGACAACTCCAGCACGTGAGCGAGTGGAAGACCGCCACAGCGGGCACGTCGGCGGCGATCGGCTACGGCGTTGGAGTAACGCCGCTCCAGATGGCAGCTATCTACGCAACGCTGGCGAACGAAGGGGAGTGGGTCGAACCTCACGTCGTCTCGGAGATCATCGCGTTGGACGGAGAGCGAACGGTCACCGAGCCAAGGCGCCATCAGGTCATCTCTCCCGAGACGGCGCGGACGATGCGGGGGATGTTGCGCCGGGTCGTTGAAGACGGCACCGGCTTTCGGGCGGAGATCGACGAGTTCCCGGTCGGGGGCAAGACCGGGACATCCGACAAGTTCATCGTCGAGACCGGACGGTACAGCGAGACGGACACGATCGCCTGGTTCATCGGGATCGCTCCGATCGACGACCCCGAGATCGTGGTGGTCGTTGTCCTCGATGCGCCGAGCGGGAAGATCGAAGACGGGCGCTACGACATGAAGTTCGGTGGAACGTCGGCTGCGCCGATCTTCGCCGAGATCGCGGAGTCGGCGCTCCACCAACTCGGCGTGTCGCCGACACACGACGGCGATGCCTGACCGGATCCTCCTCTCGGAGGTTGCCGACCGCCTCCCCGGCGGAGGTCGACTCGAGGGTGTCGACACGTGGATCACCGGGGTCACGCACGATTCACGCCATGTGGGTCCCGGCGACCTCTTCGTGGCGATCCCCGGCGAACAGTACGACGGTCACGACTACGTGGCCCGGGCGATCGCCGCCGGAGCCGTAGCGGTGATCGTCGAACGCGATGTCGAGTGCTCGAGCGGGATCGTGGTGCCCATCGCTCGATCCGCCCTTCCCTGGGCGGCCGCAGCGGTGTACGGAGATCCGTCCCGTCGGATGCCGGTGATCGGAGTGACAGGGACCAACGGCAAGACCACCGTGACGCACATGCTCGAACAGATCCTCGTCGCCGCCGGACGGACCGCCGCCATCGTTGGGACCGTCGGCGCCAGAATCGGTGATGCGGAGCGACCGGTAGCGAGAACAACACCGGAGGCTTCCGATCTCCAGCGACTTCTCGCCGAGATGGTGGACGCCGGTGTTGACGTGGCAGCGATCGAAGTGTCCAGCCACGCGCTCAGCCTGCACCGTGTCGATGCGATCCACTTCCGGGTCGCGGCGTTCACGAATTTGATGCAGGACCATCTCGACTTCCACGGCGACATGGAGGCGTACTACTCGGCGAAGGCTTCCTTGTTCACGGCCGATCGAGCCGACCACGCGGTGATCGTCATCGACCGCGAACCGGGTCGGAGGCTCGCCGCCGCTACCGACGTGCCGGTGACGACTGTGGCGCTCGACACCGATGCCGACGTAGTGGCGACATCGATCGCTGAGTCGATCGACGGTTCCTCGTTCATCATCGCCGCCGACGATCGACGATTCCCCGTCGAACTGCCGATCCCCGGGCGATTCAACGTCGAGAACGCGATGGTGGCTGCGGCCATCGCTATGGAGATCGGCATCGACGACGCGTCCATCTCCCGGGGCCTGGCATCTACCGGGAAGATACCCGGTCGGTTCGAGCGCATCGAGAGCGATCGAGGCTTCGGAGTGATCGTCGACTACGCCCATACCCCGGATGCCATCGACGCCGTCATCGACAGCGCGTTCCGCATGTCGGAAGGTCGCGTGATCGTGGTCTTCGGCGCCGGTGGAGATCGAGATCACGAGAAGCGCCCGGCAATGGGGAGAGCAGCGAGTCGGGCCGACATCGCCGTCCTGACAACCGACAACCCGCGCTCTGAGGATCCGGCGGCGATCATGGAGGCCGTCCGATCTGACATGCAGCAGACGAACGTGGTGGTGGAGGAACCGGACCGCCGCGTCGCCATCCGTCATGCTCTCCGAGAAGCACGCCAGGGTGATCTCGTACTTGTCCTCGGAAAGGGCCACGAGACGGGCCAGGAGACCGGTGGGCGGATCGAACCGTTCGACGATCGAGACGTCGTGGCAGACGAACTGCAAGCCATCGGGGAGTCTGCGATATGACGGGCCCACTGAACTGGACGCTCGCCACGGTGGCCTCCGCAACGGGGGGAGTGATCGATGGTGACCCGGCGATGCCGGTGCACTCGATCTCAACAGATTCTCGTGCCGTGGAACCGGGGTCGGTCTTCGTTGCGATCCGCGGGGAACAACACGATGGTCACGACTTCGCTGCCGACGCGGTCGACGTCGGCGCCGTCGCGGCTCTCGTCGAGCGGGGCAGCCACGGCGGCCTCGTTCCACGCATCGAAGTCGAGGACACGACGACCGCATTGCGTGACCTGGCCGCACATCGCAGGTCCGAACTCCATATGCCCGTCGTGTCGGTGACCGGGTCGACCGGGAAGACGTCAACCAAGGATCTTCTCGCGGCGGCCATACCGGGATCATGGGCGTCCCCTCGCTCGTACAACAACGAGATCGGCGTCCCCCTCACCGTCCTTACAACGCCGGATGACGCGACGGCATTGGTGATAGAGGTCGGATCCCGTGGACTCGGTCACATCAAGTGGCTGATGCCCGCCATCCGCCCATCGGTCGCCGTGATCACGAATCTCGGCGTCGTCCACTTCGAAACGTTCGGCTCTCGCGACGCCGTCGCCGACGGCAAGTGGGAACTTGTCGAGGGCCTGTCCGAAGGCGCGACGGCGGTTCTTCCCGACGACGAGCCCCGGCTCCAGCGCGAACACCCAGGGCCGACCGTCACCTTCGGAGAGAGTCCCACGGCGTTGGTTCGGATCTCGGGTCTCTCAATCGATGACGAAGGCCGCCCCTCGTTCGAGCTTCGATCGTGCGGCCGGGTTCTGTCGATCTCGCTGGCGATGGCCGGACCCCACAACGCACGCAACGCTGCGGCGGCGTTGGCAGCCGCGACGGCCATCGGGATCGATCCGGAGGTCGCCGCGTCCGGGATGTCGACGGCCGTCGGCTCGCCGTGGCGGATGGATGTCAGGACCGGGCGCTTCACCGTCGTCAACGACGCCTACAACGCGAATCCGACATCGATGGCGGCCGCACTTCGAACGGTTGCAGCGATGCCGGGAAGGACCTACGCGATCCTCGGCGAAATGGCCGAACTGGGATCGATCACGATGGAAGAGCACGAGCGGGTCGGTCTCCTCGCGGCGGATCTCGGTTTCGAAGACGTCATCACGGTCGGACCGGACCACGGTCTGGCGATCGCGGCAGGCGGTCAGAACCTGCACGATGCGTCCGAGGCGTTCGATCGCCTCGTTGAGCAACTCCGTGATGGGGATGTCGTGCTGGTCAAGGCGTCTCGATCCGTGGGGCTCGAAGCCGTCGCCGAGAGATTGATCGAGGTTGCCGCGCCATGATCCAGCTACTCATCGCATCGGCCGTCGCATTCGCGTTCACGATCTTCGTAACGCCTGTGGCGATCCGGATCCTCCGTCGCCGCAGCATCGGGCAGTTCATCCAGGAGGATGTGCAAGGCCACATGCACAAGAGGGGGACACCGACGATGGGCGGCGTGGTCCTGATCCTCGGCACCATCCTCGGCTACTTCGTGTCGCATCTCAGCTTCTTCACCGTCGGGAAGGGCCTGGACTTCAGCATGAGCGTATTCGCTCCGGAAGGTCTCCTCGCCTTGTTCGCTCTCATCGGTATGGGCATGATCGGGTTCCTCGACGACTTCACGAAGTACGCGAGGAAACACAACCAGGGTCTCTCGAAGCGGTGGAAGTTCCTCGGACAACTCGGTGTGGCCGCCGTCTTCGCCTGGTGGTCGGTGCATATCGGTGTTTCGACGGAGCTCTCGTTCGTCCGACCGCTCGGCATCGACCTCGGGCCGATCCTGTACTTCGTCCTCGTCCTGTTCATGCTCACAGCCGCTGCGAACGCCGTGAACCTGACCGACGGGCTCGATGGTCTGGTGGCCGGATCGATCTCGCTCGTAGCGGGCGCCTACGTCCTGATCGCCTTCTGGCAGTGGAGGAACATCGGAGAGTACTTCGTCGATCTCAACGGAGCCCTCGACCTGGCGACCTTCGCCGCAGCCGTCGTAGGTGCTGCCCTCGGGTTCCTCTGGTGGAACGCCGCTCCGGCGAAGATCTTCATGGGCGACACCGGCTCGCAGGCCCTGGGAGGGGCGCTCGCCGCTCTCGCCCTCCTCACCAATACGCAGTTCCTCCTCGTCCTTCTCGGCGGTCTCTACGTCGTGGAGACGCTCTCGGTCATCGGGCAGGTCTTCGCCTTTCGCGTGTTCGGTCGACGCATCCTGCGCATGGCGCCGATCCACCACCACTTCGAACTCAAGGGCTGGCCCGAAACGACGGTGATCATTCGATTCTGGATCCTCGCGGGGATCGCGGTCGCCCTCGGCGTCGGCGTGTTCTACGCGGACTTCGTGACGATCACCAAGGTTGGCTCACCATGAGGACGCTGATTCTCGGCGCGGCGGTGAGCGGTGGCGCCGCCGCCCAACTGGCTGCCGGTCTTCATCACGAGGTGTCGGTCTACGATCGTTCGTCGGAGTCCACGATCCCGTTGCGCGAGAAGGGCTATGCCGTACACACCGGAGCATGGGCGGACCGCCTGCTCGTTGGCATCGATCTCGTTGTCGCATCACCGGGCTTTCCAGAGCACGCTGAGCCCATCCAGCGTGCCCTCGACCTCGGAATCGAGATCATCAGCGAACTCGAGTTCGGCTCACAGCACCTCACGGTTCCTTACGTCGCTGTGACGGGTACGAACGGGAAGACGACCGTCACGAACACCATCACCGACATGCTCAACGAGAGCAGCATTTCGGCTGTGTCCGCCGGGAACATCGGAACGCCCGTGTCCGGCCTCGGAGATGCGGCGGCTGAGGTCGTGGTTCTCGAAGCATCGAGCTTCCAGCTTCGATTCATCGACCGGTTCCACCCGGTCGCTGCCGGTATCGTCAACATCGCCGCCGATCATCTCGACTGGCACGGCTCGGTCGCGGCGTACGGCGCTGCTAAGGCCAGGATCTTCGAGAACATGACGCCGAACGACGTCGTCGTGTACGGCGCCGATGATCCGGGCGCGGTCGAGGTCGTCGCGTCGGCTGAGTGCCGAACGATCGGCGTGAGCGGCAGCGCTGTCTCTGAAGACGGGGTCGGTCCGATCGGCGGTGCCCTGCAGATAGATGGGAAACGGTTCGCTATCCCGACGACCGACCCGTCATGGCTGACGGATCTCGGTATCGCAGCGGTGATGGCGTCTTCGGTCGGCGCCACCGACACCGGCATCGGAACGGTGCTCGCCGGATTCACCCCCGGTCCGCACCGTCGCCGAACAGTGGGAACCTGTGACGGCATCACCTGGATCGACGACTCGAAGGCGACGAATCCGCACGCGGCTCGTGCCGCAGCCGAGGCATACCCGAGCGTGGTGCTCCTCGCCGGTGGCCGCAACAAGGACCTCGATCTCTCAACGATCGCTCCCGCATCGGTTCATCATGTTGTCGCATTCGGAGAAGCGGCGCCATCCATCGCCTCAAGCATCGGGGCACCGGTGACCGTTGTGGAGGACCTCGCGGCAGGCGTCGACGCGGCGGGCCGGATAGCGGAGGCCGGAGACACGGTCCTGCTTGCTCCCGGCTGTGCGAGTTTCGACCAGTTCGATTCCTACGCAAGCCGCGGAGACCACTTCGCGGAACTCGTCGCGGCCCTGGAGGCGGCGAAATGACCGGAAGAACGACCCTTTTCGACCATGCTACGCGCATGATCGAACCCGCCCCGGATCCCGTGATCGTGGAGGAGGCCGAAGAGCGATCGTCGGTCCGGGAGGAGATCCGTGACCGTCGGGCGGCACGCTCTCTCCATCTGCGCGACCGTCGTACGGTGTTCCTGGTCGTTCCCGTGATCATGCTGCTCATCGTCGGTCTCGGGGCGATGCTGTCCGCATCGTCCGTCGTCTCCATCCGGGAGACCAGTTCGATCAGCCAAACCGGTGACCATCTGTTCTACATGAAGCGTCAGATCGTCTGGGTTGGGTTGGGACTCGCTTCCCTCGTTGTGTTCGCCAGGATCCCGTATCGCGTGTACCGGCGATTCGCCGTCCCTATCTTTCTCGTCGCGATCGCCGGCCTCGTAGCCACGCTGGTGATGGGTGACGTCCGTGGCGGTGCCAGACGGTGGATCGAACTGGGGCCGGTGACGATCCAGGCCTCGGAGTTCGCCAAACTCGCGACGGTGTTCCTCCTTGCTGCGGTCCTTGCCAAGAAGGACCAACTGCTCCGGCAACTGCCCCACTTCCTGCTGCCCGTACTCCTGATCCTGGGCGCTGTGTCGGGGTTGCTGCTTCTGCAACCCGACTTCGGCACGACGCTTCTGATCGGCGGCTCGGCGTTCGCGATGCTCATTGCGTCTGCCGCTCCGCTCGGCTTCATCGTGGGACTCGGCGGGATCGGTGGGATCCTTGCGGTCACCGGAGCCTTCGCCATGGACTATCGGAGGGATCGGATCACGGGTTTCCTCGATCCCTTCGCCGATCCGCTCGGCACCGGCCACCAGGCCGTCCAGAGCCTGGTGGCGCTCGGGTCGGGAGGATGGCTCGGGGTCGGTCTCGGTGCGAGTCGTGCCCGATGGTCGTTCTTGCCGAACGCGCACACGGATTTCATCTTCGCGATCATCGGCGAGGAGACGGGCTTCGTCGGCGCGTCGCTCGTCATCGTGCTCTTCGCCGTGTTCGCCGCAGTGGGCATCAGGATCGCACTGACGGCACCCGACGCATTCGGCCGGCTCGTGGCCGTCGGGATCATCGCATGGCTGACGATCCAGGCATTGGTCAACGTGGGTGGCGTTGTCGCCGTGCTCCCGATCACCGGCGTCCCGCTTCCGTTCGTCTCGTCGGGCGGCAACGCGATGATCGTGAACCTCGCTGCGGTCGGGATCCTGGTGAGCATCTCACGCACGAGGGCCGTTGAGTCGGCCACGTCATGACCTTCGCCTTCGCTGCAGCCGGTACGGGCGGTCACATCTACCCGGCATTGGCCGTTGCCCGGGTGCTGGTCTCTTCGGGGATCCCGCCCTCCGACATCGTGTTCTTCGGTGGAGATCGACTCGAAACCCGGATCGTGCCGGAGGCCGGATTCGAACTCGTCCAACTCGAAGTGAGAGGCCTCAAGCGATCGCTGACGGCCGACAATCTCATGCTGCCCGTGATGGTCCGTCGAGCTACGACCGCCGTGGCGGATGTCCTGGGAGAGCGAGAGTCGGGCGTTCTCACCGTGTTCGGTGGATACGTGAGTGTTCCCGCTGCGCTGGGGGCACGCAAGGTGGGCATGCCGTACGTGATCCACGAACAGAACGCCGTGCCGGGTCTCGCCAATCGATACGTCGCCCGGGGAGCGACGAGAACGCTCGCGGCGTTCGCACCCGCACTCGACCGGCTCAAGGGCGCCGAGATCGTCGGGAATCCGCTCGGTGTCGCATTCGAGAACTACGAGAGGGATGAGATCAGAGCCGAGGCGTTCCGACGCTACGGACTCGCACCCGATCTGCCGGTGGTCGGCGTCTCCGGGGGTAGCCAGGGTGCCAGGGCTCTCAACGAATCGGCCGCCGAACTCGCTGCCGCTTTCGGTGAGACGGTATCGGTGCTGCACGTCACCGGACCCGATCACCACGATGCCGTCGCAGAGCAGGCCCGCTCCACGTCGAACTGGGTCACGGTCCCGTTCGAATCCGACATGCAGTTCTTCTTCGCGGCGTCGGACGTCGTTCTGTCCAGAGCCGGGGCGATGACGGTGAGCGAACTGGCGGTCACATCAACTCCTTCGGTCGTTGTGCCGCTCCCGGCCGGGAAGGGCTACCAGGCTCTGAACGCACGAGACCTCGAGCGAGCAGGAGGATCGCTGGTCGTCGATCAGGAGCGGATCGCCGAGGTCCCCGCGTTGTTGGTGAGCCTCGCCACCGATGTCGAACGTCTTACCGCCATGCGAATCGGAGCGCGTTCGGTCGCGAAACCGGATGCTGCCCGCCACGTTGCTGCCATTCTCGAGGAGGTCACCCGTGTTTGATCTGCCGACCGTCGATCTCGACGAGATCGAGTCCGTCCACATGATCGGTGTCGGTGGTGCCGGGATGTCCGGTCTCGCCAAACTGCTGGCTCAGCGGGGCATTCGCGTGACGGGTTCCGACCTCAAGCCATCCGCTGTGGTGGACTCGCTCTCCGGGGTCGGCGTTGAGACCTGGATCGGTCATCGGCCGGATCAGATCACCGGTGCCGATGTCGTGGTTGCATCGTCGGCGGTTCCCGAGCACGACCCGGAACTCAGCGCGGCCCGAAAAGCCGGGATGCTGACGGCACGAAGGCCGGCGCTTCTTCGGGGGATCACCATGGCGTTCCCGACCGTCGGATTCTCGGGCACACACGGAAAGACGTCCAGCACAGCGATGGCGGTCGCCGCCCTGCGTGCGTGCGACCAGGATCCTTCGTTCATCGTGGGTGGCGAGATCTCCGACCTGAACACCGGGGCCCATCTCGGAAGCAGCGATCTGCTGCTGCTCGAAGCCGACGAGGCATTCGGCACGTTTCGGCATCTACAACTCGTCGGTCTTGGTGTGACCAACATCGAGGCCGATCACCTGGATTACTACCGAACCGTCACTGCGCTCGAGGAGGCGTTCGCCTTGGTCGCGAGCCGCACCGACGGCCCGGTCGTCGGCTGCATCGACGATCCGGGCGTTCGTCGGTTGGCCGAGCGATCGAGCGTGATCGGCTACGGGACGAGCGAGGATGCCGCATGGAGGATCGAAGACGTGACGCTCACTGCATCGCCATCCTTTTCGCTCACCGGGCGGGGGGCGACGAGGCGGATCCGGCTCCAGCAGCCCGGCATGCATGTTGTCAACAACGCCGCCGGCGTGCTGGCACTCTTCGGAGAACTCGGCTTCGACCTCGACTGTGCGGTCGAAGGTCTCGAGAAGTCCACCGGTGTCCGCCGACGATTCGAAGTCAAGGCGAAGATCTGCGACATCACGATCATCGACGATTACGCCCACCATCCAACGGAAGTCGCTTCCACGATCAGCGCTGCTCGAACGATGACGCGCGGTCGCCTCTGGGTCGTTTTCCAACCGCACCGCTACACCCGCACCGCGGCGCTCGCCCCATCGTTCGGTACACCCCTCGCCGGAGCGGATCGGATCATCGTCACGAACGTCTACAGCGCGGGCGAGCGCCCGCAACCCGGTATCACGGGTCGGCTCGTCGACGAAGCCGTGAGAGCGAGTGGCGGTGATGTCACGTACGTCGAACGCCTCGCGGACCTGCCGGAGCTACTCGCGGGAGAACTCGAACCCGGCGACACCCTGGTGTTGATGGGAGCGGGGGACATCGCAACGATGTGGGACCAGATCGCCGACCGAATCGGGGAGGGTTCGTGAACGATCGATTGATGTCGACGCCGGGTGTGAGCGCGGGGGTGACCATTGCGCCGATGACCACCTACAAGCTCGGCGGCGCGGCCGATTGGTTCACCGAGATCGAAGATGAGCAGCATCTCGTCGACGTTCTTGCCGCCGCTGCCCATGAAGTGGACGTGCTGGTCCTCGGGCGCGGGAGCAATCTCCTGGTTGCCGATGCCGGATACCGAGGACTGGTGATCCGGCTCTCCGGTGAGTTCCTGAAGATCGTCGTCGAGTCGGGCGGCGTCGTTCGCGCCGGTGGAGCGGCTCCGTTGCCGCGGGTCGCCCGGGCGGGAGCCGAAGCCGGCCGTTGCGGACTCGAGTTCTACGCCGGGATCCCCGGCACGGTCGGGGGTGCGGTGAAGATGAACGCGGGTGGGCACGGGAGTGACACTGCAGCTTGTCTTCTCAGCGCACGGATCATCGATCGGTTCACCGGCGACCGAAGCGATCGAACCGCTGCCGACCTGAGCTTCGGCTATCGGCATTCGAACATCGAACCGGGCGACATCGTCGTCGCCGCCCGGTTCTCGACGGAGCCGTGCAAGCCCGACGTCGCCGAGGCCCGGATTCGCGAGATCACGCGGTGGAGGAAGGAGCACCAACCCGGCGGGACCTTCAACGCCGGCTCGGTCTTCAAGAACCCGCCCGATGACGCGGCCGGACGTCTGATCGACGCGGTCGGACTCAAGGGATACCGACGAGGCGGTGTGGCTGTGTCGGAAATGCACGCCAATTTCCTCGTGGCCGACGAACATGCCACCGCACAGGACGTGTGGGATCTTGTTTGGGCCGTGCGGCGACGTGTGGGCGAAGTCACAGGAGTCTGGCTCGTACCCGAGATCCAGTTCGCCGGCGCTTTCGACAGGACCGGTGATGAAGCGATGGGAACGGATACGGTCGGATGAACACGATGGACCACCGGATCGCCGAGCGGCGACAGCAGGTGACGGAAGATCGAGCCCGTGGGCGGCTCAGGTGGCTGATCTGGATCGTACTGGCCGTGGTCGCGGTGGCGTTGACGGTATGGCTCGTCAATTCGCCGCTGCTCTCGATCCGATCCGTAACGGTCACAGGAACGCAGCGCACAGATCCGGCTGCGATCGCGGCCGACCTCGCCATCGGACCGGGAACTCCGACGATGTCGGTGAACGCCGGCGCGTTGGAGGCCGCACTGCTCGAGAACCCGTGGATCGCAGAAGCCGACGTGATCGTCTCATGGCCCGGCAGTATGGAGATCCACGTCGTGGAGCGGGTACCCGTTGCCTCGATCACCATCGACGACGTCGTATTCCATACCGCGGCGGACGGCGTCCTGGTCGAGCGAACGAGCGGTGGAGCGATTCCGCCGCTGATCGTCACCGATCGCTCGGCGGCGACGCATGTCGGAGATCAGATCACAGACGGCTCGACGCTGGGGGCGATCGAGTTCCTGGTCGCACTTCCGCCGGCGCTGCGGCGATCGGCCGAGGTCACCGTCACCGGGACCACGGTCGCTGCGAACGTCGGCGGATTCATCATCCTATTGGGACGACCCGCCGACATGGCGGCGAAGGCGGCTGCCGTCGAGGCCCTCCTCGCCACCGGAATCGAGCCCGGGAGCAGGGTCGACGTGACCGCTCCGCTGCGTCCCGCGGTCGCTCCACCTCAATCTCAACTGGAAGGTGAGACGAAGACAGTAGAAGAGTCTCAACCTTCGGACTAACCTTGTTCCACCTGCGCGGGAGGCCCAGCACTATGACAGATTCGAAACTTTCACCACATACCTACCTGGCCGTCATCAAAGTGGTCGGGGTGGGCGGTGGCGGCGTGAACGCCGTGAACCGTATGATCGAGGCGAGTGTCGGCGGTGTGGAGTTCATCGCCGTCAACACCGACGCTCAAGCCCTCATCATGTCCGATGCCGATCTCAAGCTCGACATCGGCCGCGATTCCACCCGCGGTCTGGGTGCCGGGGCGAATCCCGAAGTCGGCCGTGAAGCGGCAGACGAGCATCGGGCCGAGATCGAGGACGCGCTAACCGGGGCCGACATGGTGTTCATCACCGCAGGTGAAGGTGGGGGAACCGGAACCGGCGCGGCCCCCGTCGTGGCCGAGGTCGCGAAGTCTCTCGGAGCGCTCACGGTCGGCGTTGTCACGCGTCCGTTCGGATTCGAAGGCCGTCGCCGATCCGTTGCCGCCGAACAGGGCATCCAGACCCTGAAGCAGGCCGTCGACACGCTCATCATCATCCCGAACGAGCGCCTCCTCGAGATCGCGGACGACCAGACACCGGTTGTCGACGCGTTCAAGATGGCCGACGAGATCCTCACGAACGGAGTCAAGGGGATCACCGATCTCATCACGACGCCGGGGCTCATCAACGTCGACTTCGCTGATGTGAAGACGGTGATGTCCGAAGCCGGATCCGCTGTGATGGGGATCGGGCAGGCGACCGGCGACAGCCGTGCACAGCAGGCCGCGGAGAAGGCGATCGCGAGTCCTCTGCTCGAAACGTCGATGGATGGGGCGCGAGGCGTTCTGCTCTCGATAGCCGGTCCAAGAGAGATGACGCTCCACGAGGTGTCCACGGCGGCATCTATCGTTGCCGATCATTCGGATGGGGACGCGAACATCATCTTCGGCGCCGTCGTCGACGATTCTCTCGGGGACGACATGCGGGTAACCGTCATCGCCGCCGGATTCGAGAAGGAACAGACGCGGTCAGCGTTCACCTCCGCTCCCACGGCCGGTGTTCCGATCGTGCGCACGAGTCAGGGCGAGGTGGCCCGTCACGAGGACGGAACCGACGAGATGGAGATCCCGGGCTTCGTCCAGGGATGATCCGACCCGCGGGATTCCGCGGAGCGGCCTTCGGCGACGCAGGCGACGGAAACGGCCGGGATGACCTCGAGAGGCGAGAGCTGATCTCGGACGAGCTTGGCATCCCGCGGGCGTGGGCATTCGTCCATCAGGTCCATGGAGGCGTCGTGTTGAACGTCGACCAACCGGGTCTTGCCGGTTCTGCCGACGGTCTGATCACCGATCGACCGGGACTCCCGCTGACGATCGCAACGGCAGACTGCATGCCGATCATCATCGAAGGGGACCATTCGGTTGCCATCCTCCACGCGGGGTGGCGCGGGGTTGCGGCAGAGATCATGGGGTCCGGCATCAAAGCGATGAAGGCTCTCGGGGACACACCGAGGAGGGCAGCGATCGGGCCTTCGATCGGACCGTGCTGCTACGAGGTCGGCGACGAGGTCAGAGCGGCCGTCGGCGACTACGCATCCCGAACGACGTCTGGAACGCCGAGTGTCGATCTTCGATCGGCGGCGGCGGGGCAACTGTCCGGTCTCGACGTCTGGAGATCCGACGTCTGCACGCACTCGGATCCGGGATTTCGCTCGTATCGTCGGGACGCGACAACAGAACGGCAGGTGGCGGTGGCATGGCTACCAGAGGACTGATCAACGTGGAGCGCCGTATCGCAGGTGCTGCGAAGCGTTCGGGGAGAGGCCCGGATGACGTGACGCTGCTCGCCGTGTCGAAGGGACGAACCGACGCGGCCGTGACCGAACTGTACGAAGCCGGACAGCGGGTGTTCGGAGAGAACCGCCCCCAAGGACTCAGCCAACGTCTAGAAGCGGATCTTCCGGACGATATCGAGTGGCACTTCGTGGGGAACGTACAGCGAAGGGCGATCAAGGTGATCGCGCCGTCGATCACCCTGCTCCACTCCCTCGACCGCATGAGCATCGCAGACGCGTGGATCCGGCTCGAAGCCCCCCCACCGGTGCTGATCGAGATCAACATCGGAGAGGAGCCGCAGAAGCACGGATTCGCCCCGGCCGATGTTCATCGCGTCGCCGACCATCTCGCCGCGGGAGGTGTCCCTGTTCACGGGCTGATGATCATCCCGCCGAGGGAACGCATCGCGGATGACGCCCGCCGGTGGTTCGTCGCTCTGCGCGAACTCCGCGATACTCTGGTGGTCGAACATCCGGAGGCCGGCGATCTGTCGATGGGGATGACGGACGACTTCGAGGTAGCCGTGGAAGAGGGTGCGAGCATCGTTCGCGTGGGACGGGCTATCTTTGACCCTGCGAACGACGAAGACAACGGACGCTCTTACGAGGATTGACTATGGCAACGTTCTGGCAGAAGACGCTCTTTTACCTCGGACTCGTCGATGACGATGATGCCGCCGATGGTGGACAGGCAGGAACCGGAGCGTCGACCGGTAGTCCGGGTGCCGAATCGCCACGTGCCGTCACGGCTCGCCCACCCGGGAGTGTCGCCGGACGCCGCATCGATCCACCGTCATCGGATCGCAGAGAGTCAACCTGGGATCACACCGAGGCAGGGGTCTATGTGCAGCCGGGGGATCATGTGGAACGACCGATCGAGTCGACCCGGCTCCCGTCCCCTGGAACGGTCGATGTCATCGTCGCGCGGAACTTCTCCGATGCCCAGCTGCTTGCCGACGGCATCCGATCCGGCAGCGCTCTCGTGCTCGATCTTCGGTCGACCGAACCCGAGATGGTCCGCAGGCTCGTCGATTTCACGTCGGGACTCACATACGCGCTCGATGGCAAGATGGCGAAGATCTCGCAAGGCGTCATTCTCGTCAGTCCGGCAGGTGTTTCCGTGAGCAGTGAGGAACTCGACCGCCTCGGCACACTCGGACTCTACCGATCGTCCTGATCCATGCTTGGAATCGTTTGCGGCGTTCTTCGGCTGGCGATCTGGGTCATGATCGCCTGGATCGTTCTGAGCTATGTCGTCTCGTTCGGACGGCTGGGATTCGATCATCCCGTCCGACGCCTCTACGACGGACTCTCCAGGGTGATCGAGCCGCTCATGCGTCCGATCCGAAGCGTCATACCGCCCGTGAGGATCGGGGGAGCGGCACTCGACCTCTCCCCGCTCATCCTCATCATCGGCGTCAACCTGCTGCTCGTGTTCCTCTGCTAGAAGGCTGTCGGTCGATACTGAGGACGACGGCGGCACCATCGACGATGATGGGATCCGACGTCATCGAGCCATCTCGCACGATCTCGGTTGCCAACACCTCGCCGGCGATGAAACCATTGTGAACGTCGAATGCATCGACGATAGAGGCGTCTCCGGAGTTCCAACGAAGTCGGATTCGATCGGCCACTTCGTAGTCCTCTGAACGTCGCATCATCTGTATCCGGTTGACGAGTTCGCGCGCGACGCCCTCGATGAGAAGGTCATCCGTGAGCTGGATATCGAGCGCGACGGTGATCGAACCCTCCGTGGCGACGACGGTTCCCTCGCGCGGACTGCGGAGGACCACGAAATCCTCAGAGGTCAGCACGTTCTCAGCGATCGTGATCTCACCGGTTTCGAGGAGTTGGACGACGGCATCGTGATCCATGCCCGCGATCGCCGCTGCGATAGCCTTCGTCTCCTTCCCGAACCGGGGCCCAAGGCGCTTGAAGTCGGCCTTCGCCGACAGCTCAACCAGATCGGCTTCGTCGTCGTGGACCTTCACGGAGCGAACGTTGAGCTCCTCAGCGATGAGATCTGTGTGCGTCTCGATCGCCCGACGGAGTCCGGGGTCTCCAGCGACGATCGTCACGAGAGCGAGCGGTTGGCGGACCCTCAGATCGTTCCGCTTCCTCAGTGTTCGACCGAGATTGACGACCGTCCTCGATGCCGCCATCGCCGATTCGAGATCGGTGTCGATCATCGCTCTGTCGGCGGTGGGGTAGTCGAGCAGGTGCACGCTCTGCCGGGCCGAGGTCTCAGACGGCCGAGCGAGGCGTTGGTACATCTCCTCTGCCATGAACGGCAGCACGGGAGCGGCGACAGTCGCGAACGTGAGGAGCACTTCGTGAAGCGTGGCGAAGGCGGCCAGTTTGCTCCTCTCGTCACCTCCTCCTCGGTGGGACCAGAAGCGCCGCCGGGACCTGCGGATGTACCAGTTCGTCAGATGCTCCACGAATCCGATGATGGGCGGCGTCACGGCGAAGAGACGGTACGACTCCATCTCGCGGTTGACACTCGCGATGAGGGTCTGAAGGACGGAGAGGATCCAGCGGTCGATCTCCGGTCGTTCTGCGACGGGCGGGGCTGCGGCGAGATCCGCGTCCGTGATGGCGTCGGCTTCGGCATAGGTCGTGAAGAACGAGAAGGCGTTCCACCATGGAAGCAGCACTGTTCTGACGACTTCGCGAACACCGTCTTCCGAGAAGCGGAGCGGATCGGCGCGAACCACGGGAGAGTTGATGAGATACGCGCGAAGTGCATCGGCACCGAACTCGTCGAGAACGTGTGACGGATCCGGGTAGTTCTTCAGGCTCTTCGACATCTTCCGACCGTCCTCGGCGAGGACCATGCCGGTGACGACGCAGTTCTGGAACGGCGCCGTGTCGAAGATCCCGGTTGACAGGATCAGCAGCGTATAGAACCAGCCACGGGTCTGATCGAGGCCCTCTGCGATGAAGTTCGCGGGGAAGCCGCTCTCGAATCGTTCCTTGTTCTCGAACGGGTAGTGGACCTGGGCGTACGGCATGGAGCCGGAGTCGAACCACGTATCGAGCACCTCGGGGACGCGGATCATCGTGCCGTCGCACGTGTTGCACGGCCAGGTGATCGGATCGAGGATGTGCTTGTGGAGATCGTCGGTCCATACACCGCTCAACGCTTCGAGTTCGTCACGGGATCCGAGGCACACGGTCTCGTCACACGAGTCGCATTCCCAGATGGGGATCGTGGTACCCCAGAAACGGTTCCGGGAGATCGCGTAGTCCCTGGCGCCCTCGAGCCAGTTGCCGAATCTCTTGGCGCCGACGTAGTCGGGGACCCAGTGGATATCGTTGTTCAGCTCGACCATTCGGTCCTTGATCGACTCTACGTTGACGTACCAACTCGGGATGGCCTTGTAGATCAGGGGAGTATCCGTGCGCCAACAGAACGGGTAGCTGTGGGTGATCACGCCCTCGTACACGAGCACGCCCCGGTCCCGAAGCAATGCGGTCAGGATGGGATCCGCAGCTTTGACGTGGAGGCCCTCGACCTCAGGAACCTCGTCGGTGAACCGGGCTTCGAGGTCGATTGGGTCGACGAGGGCGGAGATCCCGGCCTTCCGAAGGGCGAAGAAATCCGCTTCGCCATAGGCGGGTGCGGTGTGGACCAGTCCGGTCCCGTCCTCCGTCGTCACCTCATCCATCGCTATCACACGGAACGCCCCGTTCTCGCGCTGGTCCTCGAAGTGGGGGAAGGGCGGTTCGTAGGCGATCCCGAGCAGATCGGCGCCGGACGCGGCGGCGACGATCTCCGGCAGTGTGTCGCTCCAGAGGTCACCGACTCGCTCCCGCGCGACCCAGTAGTGGTCTCCTTCGTCCACAACCCGCACGTACTCGATGTCCTCGCCGACCGCGACAGCGAGATTCCCCGGAAGTGTCCAGGGCGTCGTCGTCCAGACGAGGAGGTAGTCGCCGACGATGGCATGATCGTTGCCGTCGGTGATGGGTAGCCGCAGTGTTACCGACGGATCCTCGACGTCGCGGTACCCACCGAGGTTCACCTCGAAGTTCGAGAGCGACGTCGTGGCGCCCCAGGAGTAGGGGAGTACCTTGAACGCCTTGTAGATCAGGCCGCGATCCCAGAGTTGCTTGAACCCCCACCAGACCGACTCCATGAACTCGATGTCCATGGTCTTGTAGTTGTCTTCGAAATCCACCCAACGGCCGATTCGACGAGTGACATCGTAGAAAGCCGTTGTGGTGTGCTCGACGAGATCTCGCGCGGCTTCATTGAACCGTGCGACGCCGAACTCCTCGATCTCGCGCGGCCCGGAGATTCCGAGGAGCTTCTGAACCTCCATCTCGATGGGAAGGCCGTGGGTGTCCCAGCCGAAGCGGCGCTCGACGCGATGCCCGCGCATCGTCCAGTAGCGGGGAACGATGTCCTTGACGACGGCTTGAAGGATGTGACCGTAGTGAGGGGTCCCGGTCGCGAACGGAGGGCCGTCGTAGAAGGTGTACTCCGACTCTGCGGGGCGCATCTCGACGGAGGAGTGGAAGGCATCGATCCGATCCCAGAGCGCGAGGACGCGACCGTCGAGTTCCGGGAGATCGACGCCCGGGGTAACCCGGGAGAAGGTGGGTGATGGGTTCTGATCGGTCACGGCTCCTCCGGGGTTCTCGGGTTCGCCGGGACGAGGTGGCCCGCGCTACCACTCGTGTAGAGAGGCTAATCGTGATGGCATCTTTGTTCGCGTTCGGCGGTTACGAGCGCCGACGGCGGTACGTTGATGGCATGGATCCCATCTCCGAACACGCCGACGGCGTCATGGTGCGCCTGCGCGTTGTTCCGGGGGCCTCGCGAGCCGAGATCAAGGGCCGGTACGGTGACACGATCAAGATCCGTGTCTCAGCTCCGCCCGAAGCCGGACGCGCCAACCGGGCGGTTATCGATCTCCTCGAGAGGGTCGTGGGGGGTCGAGCTGAGATCGTGAAGGGTCGCACGTCATCGTCGAAGACCGTCCTCATTCGTGGGGTCGATTCAGCGACCGTCGTGGATGTGCTCGAAGGATGAGGCACCACGAACTTCGCTCCAGCTGTTATGGTCTCGGTCCGAATCGGGGAGACGTATGTCCAGGGAGTTGGCTGCATCGACGTTGGAGCGTCTCGAGCGAAAGCTTGAGAACGAACGGGTGCGTCTCACTACGATTCTCGAAGAGATCGATCGACAGCGTGAGGCCGGCCGTTTGGCCGAGAGCGCATCCGAGCACAACCCGGATCCGGACAACGCCGATGGGGGCTCGCTGGCGCTCGAAATGGAGATGGACGTCTCCGTTGAGCAGAACGCGAAGCGTTTGCTCGAGAAGGTGCTCCACGCACAGAACCGGATGGAGAAGGGCCTTTACGGGACATGCGAAGTAACGGGGGATCCGATCCCGGTAGCGAGGCTGGAAGCCCTGCCGTACGCGACGACGACGGTGGAAGCGGCATCCCGGCGCTGAAGCTTCGTCTTCTCGCCGCGTCGATCGCTGCGATCGTCGTGATCGTCGACCAGGTGACGAAGTATTGGGCCGTTCATGCGCTCGATGACGGGCCCATCGTTCTCATCGACGGGGTGTTGAATCTCCGGCTGTTCTTCAACACCGGTGCATCGTTCTCCCTGTTCGCGAAGGGCGGCGCGATCATCGGGCTCGTCGTCATCGGCGTTGTGGTCATGATCTTCTTCGCCCTACGCGAAGCAGGACATCGACTGGATGCGGTCGCTCTCGGGCTCGTACTCGGTGGGGCGATCGGCAACCTCCTGGACCGAATGTTCCGCGGAGACGGGTTCCTCGACGGGGCCGTGGTCGATTTCATCAACGTCCCGTTCTTCGCGACGTTCAACGTCGCCGACATCGCCATCAACATCGGCGTCGGGTTGCTCCTCGTCGGCGCCTTCCTTCGCCGATGAGCGAGCGACTGGAGATCCCGGAGGAACTCGACGGTGCGAGAGTCGATCGAGCTATCGCGATCCTCTGCGGGGTCAGCCGCAGGATCGCCAAATCCACGATCGAGGTCGGTGGCGCCGTACGAGGCGGAAGCAGGCTGGCACCGGCCGACAGAGTCGCAGCCGGTGATGCGATCGACGTTGACATCGTCGTTGTTGAAGTTCCTGTTGTGGCGGAGGGCGATGTCGAGTTCGCCATCGCGTTCGAGGACGACGACGTGGTCGTCGTCGACAAACCCGCGGGAGTCGTCGTTCATCCCGGTGCGGGGCGGTCGGGTGGAACCCTTGCGAACGGGCTTCTGGCCCGCATCCCTGAGATCGCGGAGCTTGGTCCGGAGCATCGATGGGGGATCGTCCACCGCATCGATCGCGACACCTCGGGACTCCTCATCGTGGCGAAGACCCCCGCCGCATTCGATCACCTACAGGCGGCGCTCAAGAAGCGTGCCGTCAACCGGCGCTATCTCACCCTGGTTTCGGGACGGTTCACCAATACCAACGGCACGATCGATGCACCCGTCGGGCGGGATCATGCACACCCGACCCGGATGACCGTGACCGAGGGAGGCCGACCGGCACGGACTCACTACCGTCGCCTCGCCGACTGGGAGAATCACGACGAGTCTCTGATGGCCGTCACCCTCGAGACAGGACGCACACACCAGATCCGCGTCCACATGCGAGCCATCGATCATCCGATCATCGGAGATCCCGTCTATGGGCCGGGAGGACGGATGCCGGGTGATCCGGGCAGAACGTGGCTCCACGCTGAGGCGTTGACGTTCGAGCACCCGGCGGGATCGGGGCCGCTGACGGTCCATGCGGAACTGCCCGCGGATCTTGCCGGATCGCTGAGTGAACTGGGGCCGCCGACCCGGGGAGCAGTTGAGTGATCGGGGTGGAGTGCCGGAGATCGAACCGCTAGATTGCCCGTAGGAGGTCCCATGTCGATTCACTACGAACGCCTGTCGGCGCTCGACAACTCGTTCCTCGCGCTCGAATCGCGATCAACCCATATGCACGTCGGGGCGGTCACGGTTTTCGACTCCGGTTCGTTCGCTCAGGAGGACGGCGGGATCGATGTCGATCGACTTCGGGCCTTCATCGAATCGAAGCTGTACATGATCCCGAGGTACCGGCAGCGACTCGCCAGGGTTCCGATCGAGCGACATCCGGTGTGGGTCGACGACGATTACTTCACCATCGAGTACCACATCCGCCACATCGCTCTTCCTCGCCCCGGAACCGAGGAGCAACTGAAGCGGATCGCCGGCCGGCTGATGTCCCAGCAACTCGACCGCTCCAAACCGATGTGGGAGATGGTCGTCGTTGAAGGACTCGACCATGGACGCTTCGCGATCGTCACGAAGATCCACCACTGCATGATCGACGGCATGTCCGGCGTCGACCTGATGGCCGTGCTCATGTCACTCGTGCCGTCCGATGAGATCCTCCCTGCGCCGCTCTACGAGCCCCGTCCGGCGCCGAACGGAACAGAACTGCTGGTGCGTGAGACGACGCGACGCATCTCGGAAACGGTCGGTTCGATCAAGAACATCCAGAACGTCGTCGGGAACGCGACAGGGTTGGTCGAGTCGTACGGCAGCCGCTTGCAAGCCGTCGGCGCCTCTCTGGCGTCGGGTTGGCTCATCCCGACGGGCAAGACGGCGATCAACGGGGACATCGGGCCCGGACGGAGATTCGATTGGGTCAACATTCCGCTCGCCGATGTGAAGACGGTCAAGAACAAACTCGGTGGCACCGTCAACGACGTGTTCCTCGCCACTGTGGCCGGCGCGGTCCGGCTGTTCCTCCTCAGAGAACGCGATGCTTCCGAACGAGACCTCGAAGGGGCGGACTTCCGCGTGATGGCGCCGGTGAGCGTCCGCTCCAAGGACCAGCGCGGGACGCTGGGAAACCAGGTAGCCATGTGGCTCGCGGCGCTCCCGATCGACGACGCCGACCCGGCGTCACGGTTGCGAGCGGTGAACGCCGAAACCGAGAAGCTCAAGGACACGGACCAGGCGCTCGGCGCCGCGACGCTCGTACGCGTGTCGGCAGGAGCACCGGCGACGCTGGTGGCCCTCGGGGCTCGCCTCGCCGCGAACGCACGGCCTTTCAACATGACCGTCACGAACGTGCCGGGACCCCAATTCCCGCTGTACCTCCTGGACGCACGCGTCGAAGCGACGTACGCGCTCGTTCCGTTGTGGGAGAGCCATGGCATAGGTCTGGCGATGTTCTCGTACGACGGCACGGTCTCGTGGGGGATCAACGGCGACTACGGGATCATGCCGGACCTGGACCGATTCGGGGTGGCGATCCTCGACTCGTTCGCAGAGCTCGTCGAGGCTGCCGAGCGAGCCCCCGAACGGAAACCGCCGAAGAACAAGGCCCCGAAGGCGAAGAAGCCGACGAAGTCAACCCCCAAGCAGCGCCCCCCGATAGGAACGTGACCCGGCTGCGCCGGGCGTAGTCAGTAGTCGGTATTCAGTATTCGGTACGGAGGCGTCGACCTGATCTTCCGGTGCACGCTCCCAGAGCCCCCTCCGGCCCTTCGGGCCACCTCCCCCACTTCGTGGGAGAGGGTGAAGACTGTCCCCTCGCCGACGAAGGAGGTGGGGGGACGCGGATTCGCCCCGCGAATCCGCAGACACCCCTTGTTCGTAATTGTCAAGCGGCGATGGTTTCGATGAGGGTTTGTCGGTGTGCCCAGGC